>DAIOHI010000140.1:0-6685 GCA_036744815.1 Paludibacteraceae bacterium | reverse complement strand
GAATTGCTATTTGCATATTCTGACGATATTTCGTCTTGTATCGTTGGGTTTAGTGATGGCTTATAAGAAAGTTCTTGGTATTTCAACTCTGACTTTGTTCCTTTCAATTGCGTTAAATCGGGCGATGGAGTCAATAGATACGCTCCGGACTCTACGGCGGAGGATGAAAACTCATGCAATAATCCTATAGCAAAAATGATTGAAAGAGTAATTATGATGGAAGCTATAATTTTAATAACTGTTAGATTCATGCGATCAAGTAGTTTTTAACGAAAACAAAAGAACTATGCCTTATTCACTTTTTTACAAATACACAAATTACTAAGCAAGATCCGTTGAATTATTCTATCATTATTTTATCACTTTTTCTTTTCGTTCCATAATCCGTTTTTACGATATAAACGCCTTGTTGGAATTCCGTCAACGACAGAGTTGTAATTAAATTAGCCCCTATGCGTTGCCCTGCCATCAAGCGACCGGACAGATCATAAAGACCTATTATCCCATCGTGCTCGCTCTTATTATCAACAATCAACAATCTGTTCTTCTGACTTAGCACAATGTCTTTTGTTTCCGAACCATCCGATGTTTTACGAGTTATAATCGTAAATCTATTCCGTGCTGAGGCGTTATTTTTCGACGTGAAATTATACTGTGATCCATCTTCTGAAACATCAATTGTTTTACCCATTTCCTTATCAATCAAATAGAGCTTTTGATAAGCATTTTGCAAATTCACATGTTTAAAAGACAAGGTATAGTTTAGATCTATATCCGATGCTTTAAAAGCAAGTTCAGTCCCATTTATATCATTTGTTGAATTTATTTGATAATTTCCATCCGCTTGCACAACGGATAAACTTGTTCCAACTTCGTTTAAATTCATTTTATATCCGTCCCATCCATTGTCGAAAGAATTGGAACAATCAGGTTCTGTAAATAGCAAAACCAAATCTTCATAATTATCACTTGTCAAACTTATGGCTGAATACACTTTTTCCCGTTCTTCTGAGTTGGGAGATGGCGCTCGTAATGCATGTTGATTTTTAACTACGGCTGTAGCATAGTTTATAGATACAGTATTGTCAGAAGCGGTCAAAGCTCTTACAAAAAAGCCTTGCATTGAAGGAATATAAGATTGCCCTGTATATTGAGCCAAATTTTGTGGCACAGCTAAATACTGACCGGTGGAATTTCCGAAAGTTCCCGAATGCGAATTCCAGTCACTGCGTCCTCCGGTATTGAACAAATAAACCGTTTTGTCCATTCCTTCACCAAAGGCAATTTTAGTAATATCGATAGCTGCAGTATAGGGATTAGACAGTAAATGATAACCCGGATTTACTGCTCCAGAGGACATTATTTGCGTTTCCGAATAATTGTTTTTTACCAAAGCTCCTTGAAAGGTAAGCATCTTTGCTTCGGGCTGTGAAATTTCATAACCTTTGAAAGCTTGTAAAACGCTAGCATCTTTCAGTTGCATCCACTGTTTTCCTACTTGAGTTTCAGTTTCATTAAACTCACGTAGAACAGAGCCTGTAAAAGTCGGATAGGCTTGTAGTGTATGAAGCGGGATGCCAAAGTATTGCCAACGATATTTCTCGATAGTGCTTTCGTTTCCGATGTAAGCTTTCGACCACATATTAACTGTTGCATAAACAGGATTGTTTTCGTTGGGAAATATTAATGATGCGCCGGCTACATTACTTATTGCTTCGAGGACAATCCGATCGCTGGAGGCATCCGTGTCAATAATTCCCTTTACGGTTAGACACTTACCGGCAGGGATTCTTAATTTAGCTGTAGCTGTTTTAATAATTACATTGCCAACACTGCGATCATGATCCAAAAATAAATCATGTTTAGCAGCAGTTCCATAATTTGTTACCGTAGCAAATATGATGTTGCTACCAGCTGCGGGAACAATTCCGGCAGTCCAATTGGCTGTGTTCGACCAAGATGTGTTCAAATTCCCTATCCAAAAATTATTTTCTATAATTACATTTACATTTGCTGTAGAGTTTGCTCCTGTAACATCGTCATGAATCTGATAAGAGAACGTATCATTTCCACTAGCATTGGAATTAGGTGTATAAGTTATTGTATTATCCGGATTAACTACGGCAACACCTTTACTTCCCTGAGAAGTAATTGTAATTGTAAGATTGGCTGTTGCTGAATACGAATCGTTATCTAAAACGTCTATTGTTACAGGTGTGTTTTCAGTTGTATTTGAAACATCAGCAATCGCTTTTGTGACTTGAATAAGCGCCGTGTTATAAGCAATAAAAGTAAGGTCAGCTGCTGGTGTACTAGCTACTTTATAACGCAATCCTTTAATACTATTGATGTTTTCAGAAGTTATTCCAAAATCCGAAATTGTCGCAGCCCAAAAATAAACGGGTTTCTTTCTTATGCCAGCAAGTGATGCATTATTGTTGAAAACATCCCAATACAAATTTCCTACAGAAACTATTCCCGGGGCTTTCCAATTTATGGCAACATCATTCCCGATTCGAGTTCCAGTATCATCTATAAAAAATACGACATCATAGGCACTTGCATGTATATCATTTGTTTGATTCGTTATTATGATGGGAACTGAACTTTCGAGAATATCACTATTCATTGAAGTGATCGGTAAATCGTAATGACTGTTCGAAGGACCTAGATTAGCCATACTCTTACTCATGTCTAAACCTTGTACGCCATAGTTCATGATGTCAAAAAGAGTTGGTCTATTCGAAGAGGAAAAAGGTGGAATGGCGTATATGTCAGGGTCTGGAGTAGTGTTATTGTATGATTCTCCTGGAGTGCCAATACTTCCATCTAATCCTGCTGCAAATTGATACAATGACTGAGAGGGAATTATATTGGGCATGGGAAAAGCTTGAAAACGAGTCCGAACGAAGTTGTTTCCAATATTATTCTTAAGAGTAATTGTATCTACTCCTGTTGAATATGTATTATTATTATATTTAAAAGCTATAAGCTCATGGCTGTTATCTGGTACAACCGAACTTATGCTCCCCACACCCGATGACCAGAAACCATCATTAGAGTGTGTTACACTATTATAATTAGTGTAAATATGAGTAACATGTTGCTGAGCATGGACAAAAGCAGCATGAAAAAACAACATGATGCAAGCGAAAACTTTGAAATAAAATTCGTAGTTCTTCATTTATATTGAAATTCTTTTTTATCTCTAAAAAATTACCATCAGACAGATAAAAGAAATTAAATATATAGGTTCGAAAATAATATAGGTTTATTTCATTTTCATTAGGTTTTCGTGAAAAAGCTATGTCATTATAGCCGTAAAATGGAGTAGAAATAATGATATAAAAAAGCATAAGACTTCATCTTAATAATGAAGTCGGACAAAATGCAAAGCAAGGTTCTGCTTTTTACGCATTTTCAAAGTTTGTCTACTCTATGATTATTCTAAAAACAGACGAATTAAAGATTAGGTAAAATCTTTCATCAGGTTAGGTGTATGCGAGCTATAAATGGAATAGTGCTTAATTATAACTCTTTGAAATGTCAAAACAGAATTGATCAGCAAAATTAACAATAAAATCAGATAAAAAAATATTTTACAAGAAAAAAATCATTAAGAAACAAAAACGAAGTTTTTCTATATGAAAGCTATAGCCCCAAGGTGGAGCGCAAGAGCTTATAGCCGGCAGCACTCATTTTTATTCGCTGTCCGTCTTTCAGAAGTATAAGCTGATTTTGTTTTTCGAAAAGTTCGATCCGGGAAATATATTCAACATTGACTATGAAGGATCGATGTACACGTATAAATTGCTGAGAGGGTAAATTCCTTTCATAGTACTTCATGGTTTGTTCCTTGAGATATTTTCCCTTCTCCGTATGTATTTGCACATAATCGCCGTCCGATTGCAGATACAGTATTTCGGGCAGCAATACCACATGTATTTTTTGTCCAATCCGCACAACTACCCTTTCGAGTTCTTCTATGCTTTGTTCTTCGGGATCTTCATTAATTTCAATTTTCGACTCCTCGTTTCTATTTTCTTCTGTCATTTCTTCTTCCGAACGACGCAACAGGAAGATAACGTAGTGCAGAACCAATATCATAAACAACAACAAGCTAACAAGAGCCAGCAATGGAATGGCTGGCAAAAAAACCTCCGCGCTGTCTTTTCCCAAAATAGAATAGACAATAGCATAAGCACCTCCAAGACATATTGTAGCGCCCAAAACATATAAAGTCAAGTAGTTGATCACTTTTTGCAGCAGAGGAAGCGAATGGTAATTACCAAAATGCATGGCAATCATCAATAAAAAGCCAACTGTAGCAAAAAGCGAGGCGTGAATTACTGCGTGAATCAGCAAATCGGACAGAGGAAGAGCAAAGAGCCAATAAAACACAAAAGTGTGTATAGCTGCATATACTATCCAAATAAATATGTATCGAATTATATTTAATGTATTATCAAAAAAGAGCTTCATTATGATAATCAAGCAAAACTATTTATAAAAAAGAGTCAGTTCTCGGACGAAACATTATGGGATGCTTGCTAAGTTAAGCTTAGCTTTATTTACCAATCCGAACTAATGCATTCGCAAAAATCCCTTATAGTTACATTCTAATTGTTAATTTCGGCACCACCAAAAACACAGGCTCCGGTAATGATCAACCTGCGTTTCGGATCGGGCGATTCAACCGGCATGCGATAATCTTTGTAGCCGCCAAAAACCGGATCTATCTGAATTTCAATATTCCAATCCTGCGGAACAAACACAACAATACCGCCAAAAACCGAATTTACATCCAAATGAGTATCCCCTTCGGGCAGAGTCGTTTTTCGCAGGTCAAATTTGATCTCTCCGAAAATAGCATTCAATTCCGCGCCTTTAAACTCGGGATCGAGAACAATGTATTCACTTTTTCCGAATATTGTATTTTTCTCAAATTCCGAATCGCTTTGCGTCACTTTCCGGTAATTTTTTCGATGATGACGATCATGATGACAATGTTTCTTTGGACAAAGAAGTCGTTGAGAAACAATTAATAATCCGGCAGCAATCAGGAGTACGGGCCAAAAGACAGAGGCGAAATCGGGATTCAACACGGGAAATACATCCGGAAATGTTGTAATAAGACGAGGCATCAAAAAGAAAGATCCGATGATCAATAATGTTAAGCCCGAAAACACATTTTTTTTCGTAAGCTGCACCAAGCCGATAAGAATCAACAGCATTTGCCATGAGAATATAATCCAACGAAGCTTTTGCGGAATAATTCCAAAATTAAATCCCAAAAACAAAAGTCCCACCAACATAAGAACCGAGCCAAAAATGAGTTTGCCTCTGTGAGTGCTCGAATGAGATGTATTTACTGTATTTTTTTCCATATTTTATTTCTTTATTATCCTTGATTAATGTTTTTGCAAAGATATAAGTATCCGTCGGTTTATAACAACAAAAATCGTTGAGTTGCAGTTTTATCACGATGAAAGAAGAAAAAATTCGACAAAACAGAAAACAAATTTTAAACAGGGAAGCATCTTCCGAAAATTTTTCTTTTGAAAGCAGTTCTTATTTTTCCCATCCGGCTTATCACTATTCTAATTATTTTTGAGGCAAGCTCAGAAAGTTGAAAATCGAAAATATATACGTAATTTTGCCACAAAGTAATCCTATTCGACTCTGTTTGTACTCATGTCCTAATCGTGGGGATTCGAGTACGAGTCGCAGGGATTTGAATACGAGTCTTCTGTATCCGCGTACGAGTCATCCGTATTCGCGTACGAGCTTCCCGTATTCGCGTACGAGTCTTCCGTATCTGCGTACGAGCTTCCCGTATTCGCGTACGAGTCTCCCGTATTCGTGTACGAGCTTTCTGTATTCGTGTACGAGTCGTAGGGATTCGAATTTTACAATAAAAAAAACAAAAAAGACAGTCAAAATGCTTCCTCAAAAAAAAGTATTGATAATCGGTTCCGGTGTTGCGGGAATTGCAACATCCATTTTTCTTGCGCGTAAAGGCTTTTTGGTGGAGATATTCGAAAAAAACGCCAATCCCGGCGGACGCTGCGGACAAATGACGCGAGATGGACATCGTTTCGATTTGGGCGCAACCCTGCTGTTGATGCCCTCTATATACAAGGAAGTGTTCGACGCGCTTGAACTCGACTTGGAAAAAGAACTCGAAGCTGAAGCGCTTAATCCGATATATAAACTCTTCTTTGGCGACAATTCGTCGCTCTCTTATTCGCAAGATACGGAAAAGATGAAGTCGCAATTGGAAGCCATGGAAAGTGGAAGTTCCCGCCCTTTTGAAGAATATGTGGAAGAGGGTTATGGCTTTTTCAAACTTGGGATGAAAAGGTTGCTGAACCGGAATTTTTATCACTTTTTCCAATTCATTAACCTGAAAAATGCTTGGTTGATGATTCGCCTCAAGGCTTGGATAAAGCACAGTAATTATATCAAGCGTTATTTCAAAGATCCTCGTCTGCAAAAAGCTTTTACATTTCAGAACATCTACGTCGGGCAAAATCCTTATCGGCAACCGGCTTTTTTCTCCATGGTGTCGGCTTCCGAAATTAAGGAAGGGGCTTTGTTTCCGAAAGGCGGAATGCACACAATTGCAAAAAAGCTAATGGAAAGAGCCGAAGAACTGGGAGTGAAAATTCATCTGAAAAAGGAA
>DAIOHI010000139.1:0-6687 GCA_036744815.1 Paludibacteraceae bacterium | reverse complement strand
TGAATATCAAATCCTCCGAATTTTGGGGACAAGGATTACGCTGGTTCGACATTAAACGTATGCACATACCTGTTACACATAAAGTTTTCCAAAGTGCTGACATCACGCTAACTAAAAATGATAAGCGTCGCGTAATTCCAATATCAACAGATGCCTTGCGAGGATTATCAAACCCTGACAGTCCGATAAACACAGGTGGTAATGCTGTACCGATTGTTACAGTTCCAGAGTTAACGCAAGAGCAAATAGAAGCTCCGCAACCCTTTAAAGATTTAGACATAAAAAAATAGAATAGGTAAAATAACATGAAACAATTTTATAACTATATACTGATAGGAATTCTTGTAGGCTGTTTCTTTACGTCCTGCAACGAAAACAGTTTAGGATCATCAAACATAAAAATTCCTGAAGTATCGACAGAAGCAATTGATGTTTGGATCATGGACAGCATTACGAATCCTTATAACATTAGAATAAACTATAAATGGACTGCTGATATGAGCGATCCATCGCGCGCGCTCGTTCCAGTAAAAAATGAATTGGTGCTTCCTTTTCTCAAAACCGTGAAAAAGGTATGGCTTGACCCTTACAAAGAAGCATCGACTCTTGGTTCCGGTTTTATGAAACAATATTCTGCTCGCGATTTGATGTTGATCGGTAGCGGTAGTTGGAACTCAGGTTCAGTAACGCTTGGATGGGCATCGGGAGGATATAAAGTTACATTATTTACAGTAAACCAATTCGATTTTGAAAAAGGGATTTCCTATGATGAATTAAAAAAATTCTTTCATACATTCCATCACGAGTTCGCGCATATATTGAATCAACGAAAGCTATACAGTTCTGCATTTAAATCAATAACCGGCGGTTATAATCCTGATTGGACAAGCTATGGAGGTGATGATGCAAAAGCTCGTGAAGATGGTTTCATCACAGCCTACGGCTCATCCGCAGATACAGAAGAATTTGTGGAACTCTACTCTATTTATGTTACCGATACCGCAGAAGAGTGGAATGATAAAATAAGCACAATTAGCAACGAACAATCTAAGGCTGGAATAGAGCGGAAGCTCGAAGAAGTTCGTAAATATTTCAAAAATGACTACGCCTTGGATTTGGACGATATGCGTGCAGCAATTACGACAGCGATTAGTGAAGTAGTAAACGGAAATTTAGATTAACTAGTGTATGTTTTTTGTTATTTTAAAAACATGCAGACTTTGAATTAATAAAAGGACATTTATGAATAATTATTTTAAATATTTTTTTACGGTAATAGTAATTTCTTGTATTTTACAATCCTGCAAGGATGATGATAATGCCTTCGACAAATCTCCCTCAGAGCGTCTTGAAGATGCTAAAGTTGAATTGAAACAAGTACTAATATCGGCAGAAGATGGTTGGGAGTTTGTGTATTTTACAGATTCAGCAAGTTATGGTGGATATAACTTTTTAATGTCGTTTACTGACAAGGAAGTAACCGTACAAGGAGGAAACCTTTTCCCATCGGGAAAACATAAAAGTTCATACGCGCTTGATTTTCCACAAAGTTTGGCACTTACCTTCGATTCCTACAATACTGCTTTTTCACTCTTAGGAGATCCCGACAAGAACTCTCTAACCTCAGCATCTAGTTCGCTTGGAGGCGAAAATTCTTTACTTTGGCTTCGTACTTCCGAAAACAAGGATACAATTTTCTTTAAAAGCAAAAACAGCCACACGCCAAGTAAAATGATCCGCCATAATGGCGATTGGGATAGCTATATCAGTCGTATCAATTTGATGAGCGAAAAGTTTTCAGGAGGATCAATGAATAAATACTTCCGCGAAATTGTATTAGCTGATGGAACAAGTCGTCTTTTTACAGGATACGATTACATTACGCGAACATTGTCACCCCTTACCGTTTCTGGTGATTACGTCTATGTCAACAACAATGGTGTAGCTCCTGTTTCTGACGGATTTTTATTTACTAAACCGGTAGACATCAATGGGAAGAACGTTTCTAAAATTATGTACGACGACACTCAAGGTATATTCACTGTAGATGCAGAAGGAACTACAGGAACAATGAAAAGCGTTGCAGAACCTTCTTTTGTATTTGCAGGAAAGGATGGACAACCATTGAATAAAATGATATTCCTTCCTAAGGAAATGTATTCACTTTCGGGTGCTACTCCCGAAGTTTGGGAAGCTCTAGACAGCGTACTTCAAAAATCATATCGCATTTTGAACGACCAATATCATGTATGGAAAGATTATTATGGTATGATTTTTTATCCTATTTCCTATTCGGACACTAAAGAATATGCCTACCATTCTTTAGGAATGATGTTTATTAACGATGGCGATGATCCTAATAGCGATGAAGATGACGCACTAGACTTTGTGGTGGAAGTAAGATGGTTCAATGAACAAGTGGATTTAGATAATTCAAGGACGGATAAGCTGAGCATTAAACGCCCTTTCCTAAACAGGTGGGATTACAGTTGTTATAAAGATGATGACAAAGGACATACTGATATATTTACAGTAGACCCAGAAATAAAGACGTATTTGACACAAGCCTTAAGTTTATTGGCGACCTCTACTGCAGGAAGTCCTTATATTATCATTCCTTCATCAGATTTTAAAAGCTTCACTTTCGGTTCAACGGAAAGAAATTCATATTTTAAAATGAACTTTGTACGAAAATTTGAATAAAAACTCAAAAGAATAAAAACAATTATAAAAACAATCATTATGTTAAAAACGATTACGAAAATTTTAGTATTGGCTTTCGTATTCAGCATGACTGTTGCTGCGGAAGAAACGAAACAAGCAAGTCGTTTGGCTCTTAAAATAGACCAAAACGGAAGATTAAAAAAAGAAGTGCCAACAAGCAACATTGACTCAAGGTTGTTAAGGAAAAGCGATAAACATTTAATAGTACGCTCAATAGAAAACCAACAAGTCAAAGCGCCACGTGGTATTAATTCACTTACGCCTCCATACTCAGAGGATTTTGAAACCGCTTCGGAAACAAAGCAAACTCCACAAGATTTTGGCTTTACTGTAATAAGCGCAGATGCTAATGTTGACTTATTCGTTAGTTCATTGCAATTAACAGATGGAACTATAATACCTGGAGCAAAAGGCAGTAATTACTATATGGCTTTACTTCCAAATATGGAAAGTACGCAGCCAGCAAATGAATGGATTATTACAGACGGCATTACTTTGCAAGCTGGTACTGAATATCGTTATGAGATGTATATCATGATACCTGGATATAATGATGTGGCAGACGAGTTTACTGTAAATGTTGCTACAGGCAAAACAGCTGCAGCTATGGCTGCTGGTACCGTAGTCATGGATTACACTGGGAACAATGCAATTGTTACATCTGATTTTAACTTTGGACGCGTAAGAGCTACGTTTACACCTACTACAACAGGAATATATTACTTTGGAATACATTATTGCAGCCCAAATCCCAGCCTTGGAAATGCAATAGCTTTCGATAACATCTCTATCGCAGTACCTCCAGCAAGCGAAGCTGAATCTGCATTTATCTATTATCCCAAACCGAAATATACAGCTTTACCATCTTTCCTTTACTTACCTACAACAGATGCCGCCCATGTTGCAGTATATAATGTAGGAACAACAGACTTAACGAATGTCTCTACAATAGTAAGTTTAAAAAAGAATAACTCTGAAATATTTTCAAATACAGTCGTTACAGGAACAATAGAACAAGATAGTGCTAAATTAGTTTCAACTAGCCAGCCGTATACACTTGATAGACCAGTAGCAGGTCAACAAGATAGTTATGAAATCTCTGCTATAACTACTAGCAATGAGGGAATATCACAAACCATAAACGAGACATTTGATGGAGCTATATTTTCAAACAACTTGTATGCTAGAGACAATGCTGAAATTGGAGGAACTTTAGGATATCCTACTGCTGAATCTAAGTTCGGCCTATATTATGAATTCCCCGTACAAACAAAGATAGACTCTGTAAAATTCTTCCTTTCATATACTAGCGCATCTGCAACCGGCTATATCTATATCTATAAATTTGACTCAGCAGAGGGAAGACTAAGTGTTGTAGGTGGAAATCAATTTACATTAAATCCTGCAACAGGTATTGTAGCATATGCAGTAAAAGCAGTTAATACAACAGATGGTGATCTTATTGTAGATGCAGGGTCATATTTTGTTACTATAGTCCAGCCATCTGGAGTTCGTTTAGGTCTTATATATGCTTCGGAAAATGACGACTATACGCTTACTGGTATTTATGACATTGGCGCTGGATTCGACCTGCTTGATCTGACCCCTATTATACGCCTTATAGTTGCCAATCCAGCTACTGGCGCTACAAACTCAACGAATATTAATGGTGTAAATGTATTTTATACTGGAAATAACTTCGAATTATCATATCCATCTAACGTAACCAAGGTTAGCGTTTATAATGCCAACGGACAAAAAGTAACAGAAAAAGAACTAAGTGGAAATTCGACAACCCTTCCTGCCAGCGACTGGACAAAAGGAGTTTATATCTTTAAACTATCTGGAAATGGGCTTTCTCAAACAATTAAAGTAATGAAGTAAATTCTTCATTAATAAAGTATTTCTATACAAAAAAACAAATATCTCTTAGGGGGATATTTGTTTTTTTGTATAGAAAATATGTTACTTTGCAACAAGATTAATCTGCAAGTACAAAATACGATGCTCTCAAAGAATAAGATTAAATTAATAACATCTCTCGCACGCAAGAAATACCGCGACGAGTACAGTCTTTTTGTGGCTGAAGGAAGCAAACTCGTAACAGATTTATCTGTTGCATTCCGTTGTCGTTCACTTTTTGCGACTAAAGAATGGCTATCTCTTTATCCTAACTTAATTGCAGATGAAATTATTGAGGTCAGCGAAGCGGAACTAACTAAAGTTTCAGCTCAAAAAACACCTCAAGGAGTTATTGCTTTATTCGAAAAAATGGATTCTTCCTTTCAAACATCTGATGTGACGGAGGCTTTAACCCTAGCTTTGGACGATGTGCAAGATCCTGGGAATTTGGGTACAATTTTGCGTGTTGCCGATTGGTTTGGTATCCGCGATGTGTTCTGTTCTGAACATTGTGCCGACGCTTTTAATCCCAAAACTGTTCAAGCCACGATGGGAGCTTTAGCTAGAGTAAAAGTGCATAAAGTAAACTTAACTGATTTTTTAAAAGATTATACCTCAAAAACATCCATATATGGAACTCTGATGGATGGAAACGACATTTATCACAGCGAATTACAGCCAACAGGGATTGTTGTTATGGGCAACGAAGGGCAAGGAATCTCTCCCGAAGTACAGCAACTAATTAGTCATCGACTTCTTATTCCCAGTTATCCTCAAGGAATTCCTACTTCCGAATCGCTGAATGTTAGCGTGGCGACAGCATTAGTCTGTGCGGAATTTAGGAGACGGTTGAGATAAAATGATTTATTAATCCTCCTCTCCAGCATCCGAATCCGATAACTTCATTTCAATTTTATACTGTTGCTTATCGTTGTAAATGCGTAAACTATCAAGCGAAGCAGTTTTTACCATTAAATTTGTTTCCTGAATTTTCCCATTCGTGAGCAAATAATTCTTCACTTGCAGGTTACGCTCTTCCAAAATCTCTGCAAGTCCTGATTGAATGGAATCCTGATTATACAAAAGCAAGGCTTTATCTTCTATCAAAGTATTTGCAGCAAAGCTTTGTCCTCCTTTCGATAACAATTCATTCACAAAAACGATAAATTTTTCGTCGTTGTTCTTCAATTGTTCTGTTTCTTCAAAAGTAGGAATAACGCTTTCGGCAGAAGGATTAGTCGAAGTCAGATATTCAGCTTTTACGCGATATAAGGCGTAACTTCGCATAGCTTTTTCTAAGTTCATTTGCTGAGTAAAATCCAGTTGCATTTCCGGCTTTTGTCCATATATTTCGGATAATTTATCAAGAAGACTGTATTGACTTGCACTCAAATCGCTTTGCAGGACATCGACTTCCATCGAAGCCATTTCGTCAGGATCGAAACCCAAGGAACTTGCGATAAAACGCACCGGAGAAACTGCCACTTTTACGATCAAGTTAACGATGGTTTGAAAAATGATTCGCCGATAAGAAAATTCAGGATCGCTGATATTCCCTTTCACCGGGATGTTAAATTTGATTTTATCATCTTTATCTTTCAATACATAAAGTCCTAATTTCAAGGGAATATTGCTATATTCTGCTTTAATTTCCTTGTGTTTCTTACCCACATTCATATTATGAACGTCAATATCGTTCGTACTTATTATGTAATTATTACGAATGCCATTTTTACTCACAAAATTCATTTTCCCCGAAGTAATATCCTGCGCAGTATATTCCAGACAGTAAGCGCTAAAAAGCGGCAAATTGAGATTTCTTAAATTGAGCAGAATTTGCTGATTCCCCAAATCGTTAATATTTCCCGTCCAACTTGCGTTAAGGCTTCCTCCTTTGGGGAAAGATGCTTTTCCCTTAAATTCATTTGTCCGATTCATATCAAAATTCTCCGCTTGGAGATCGACCTCCGAAACATGCAAACTGAAAGGACTGCGCAAGGTATTATCAGTATAAACGATATTTGATTTGGCTAAATGCAAATGATTTATCTTTAATGTCAT
>DAIOHI010000138.1:0-6745 GCA_036744815.1 Paludibacteraceae bacterium | reverse complement strand
TGGACGGTGCTATCATCGTAGTTGCTGCTACTGATGGTCCGATGCCTCAAACTCGCGAACACATCCTTTTGGCTCGTCAGGTAAACGTTCCTCGTATCGTTGTTTTCATGAACAAATGCGATATCGTTGACGACGCTGAAATGTTGGATTTGGTAGAAATGGAAATGCGCGAATTGCTTTCATTCTACGATTTCGACGGCGACAATACTCCTATCATCCGCGGTTCGGCTCTTGGAGCTTTGAACGGTGTAGCTGAATGGGAAGATAAAGTAATGGAATTGATGGATGCTGTTGACACTTGGATCGAATTGCCAGAGCGTGCAGTTGACAAACCATTCTTGATGCCTGTTGAAGACGTATTCTCAATTACAGGTCGTGGTACAGTTGCTACAGGTCGTATCGAAACTGGTATCATCAAAACAAGTGAAGAAGTTCAAATCATCGGTTTGGGTCTTGAAGCTAAAAAATCAGTTGTTACCGGAGTTGAAATGTTCCGTAAAATTCTTGACGAAGGTCAAGCAGGTGATAACGTTGGTCTATTGCTTCGTGGTATCGACAAAGAAGAAATCAAACGTGGTATGGTTATCACTCACCCAGGAAAAATCACTCCTCACACTAAAATTAAAGCTGAGGTTTATATCCTGAAAAAAGAAGAAGGTGGACGTCACACTCCATTCCACAACAAATACCGTCCTCAGTTCTATCTACGTACAATGGACTGTACTGGTGAGATTACTCTTCCAGAAGGAACAGAAATGGTAATGCCGGGTGATAACGTAACGATCACTGTAGAGTTGATCTACCCAGTAGCATTGAACACTGGTCTTCGTTTCGCTATCCGCGAAGGTGGACGTACAGTAGGTGCTGGTCAGATTACTGAATTGATCGACTAATTCAATCTAAATAATAGTCAGCCTCTCGGGGCTGACTATATACGGGTCTAGCTCAGTTGGTAGAGCACTGGTCTCCAAAACCAGGTGTCGGGAGTTCGAGTCTCTCCTCCCGTGCAAAATTATTTTAAGATATGAAGATAATTAATAGTATCAAAGAATCGTACACAGAACTAGTTCATAAGGTTTCCTGGCCTACACGCTCGGAACTTGCTAATAGCGCGGTAGTTGTTTTAATTGCTTCCATTATTATTGCGTTGATAGTATGGCTTATGGACAAAAGTTTTGAGGCTATCATGACATTCATTTACGAAACATTGTTTTAACTTTTTTATTTAGGAGGAAGAAAATAATGTCTGAGTCAACAAACATGAAATGGTACGTAATGCGTGCCATCAGCGGAAAAGAGAGCAAGGTAAAAGAGTATATTGATGCAGAAATCAAGAATTCTGATCTTGGTCAATACGTTGCTCAAGTATTGATTCCTACTGAAAAAGTTTTTCAGATTCGTAACGGCAAAAAGATTACAAAAGAACGTAGTGCAATGCCGGGTTATGTTTTGATAGAAGCCAATCTGATCGGTGAAATTCCTCATCGGCTTCGTAATACCCCAAATGTACTTGGATTTTTAGGAGAGCGCAACAATGTTCCGACTCCGATTCGTCCTGCGGAAGTGAATCGGATATTAGGTACAGTTGACGAACTTCAAGAAACAGGTGAAGAAATGCTTACTCCATACTATGTAGGAGAAAGTGTTAAGGTGGTGTTCGGACCATTTTCCGGTTTTAGCGGATTAATTGAGGAAGTGAATACTGAAAAGAAAAAGCTTAAAGTTATGGTTATGATATTTGGACGGAAAACTCCGCTCGAATTATCTTTTACTCAGGTAGAAAAGGAATAAAAAACGGAAGTTCTTGTTACAAACTTCTTATTCCTGTTATTAACGAAAATTTAAAATACAATTATGGCTAAAGAAATTGCTGGACTTATTAAATTGCAGATTAAAGGAGGTGCGGCAAACCCATCTCCCCCGGTAGGACCTGCTTTAGGTGCTAAAGGGATCAATATTATGGAGTTTTGCAAACAATTCAACGCCAGAACCCAAGACAAAGCAGGTAAAGTATTACCTGTAGTCATTACCTACTACACCGACAAGTCATTCGACTTTATCGTTAAGACTCCACCGGTAGCTATCCAATTGCTTGAGGTTACGAAAGTAAAAGGAGGATCGGCAGAGCCTAACCGTAAAAAAGTAGCAGAAATCACTTGGGAACAAGTGAAAACTATTGCGGAAGATAAAATGGTCGATTTGAACTGTTTTGATGTAGAGTCAGCCATGAAAATGGTGGCAGGTACAGCAAGAAGTATGGGGATAACTGTAAAAGGTTCTTTTCCTGGAAATAATTAATTAAAACTTCAATTGTAATATAATGAGTAAACTGACAAAAAATCAAAAGTTGGCGTTAGAAAAAATTGAAGCTGGAAAAGCCTATACGCTAAAGGAAGCAGCAGCTTTGGTAAAAGAAATTACGAATTCCAAATTCGATGCTTCTGTCGATATTGATGTACGCTTAGGTGTTGACCCCCGTAAAGCGAACCAAATGGTTCGTGGTGTAGTATCACTGCCAAACGGAACGGGAAAACAAATAAGGGTTCTTGCGCTATGTACTCCAGACCAAGAAACAGCTGCTAAAGAAGCAGGTGCAGATTTCGTTGGGTTGGATGAGTATATTGATAAAATAAAAGGAGGTTGGACGGATGTTGATGTTATCATCACCATGCCGGCTATCATGGGAAAATTGGGAGCTTTAGGTCGTGTGTTAGGTCCTCGTGGTTTGATGCCGAACCCCAAAAGCGGAACAGTTACCAATGAAGTAGGAAAAGCCGTAAAAGAAGTGAAACAAGGTAAAATCGACTTTAAAGTTGACAAAGCCGGTATTGTTCACACTTCCATCGGTAAAGTATCGTTTACAGCAGATCAGATTGCCGAAAATGCAAAAGAATTCATGTCAACGATTCTTAAATTGAAACCTACAGCCGCTAAGGGTACTTACGTGAAGAGCATTTATCTTTCAAGTACAATGAGTCCGGGTATTAAAATTGACCCTAAATCAGTTGAAGAATAAAAAATTAGACGTATGAAAAAGGAAGATAAAGGTGCTATTATAAAACAACTTGAGGCGACTATCGCAGATTACGCTCATTTCTATCTTGCTGATATAGGTGGCTTAGATGCTGCTCAAACAAGCGAATTGAGAAGATTGTGCAACAAATCAGAAGTAAAACTCATTGTTGTTAAAAACACATTGCTCAAAAAAGCGTTGGAGAATACTTCGACCGATTTCAGCGCCCTTTACGGCGTGTTGAAAGGCGAAACTTCATTGATGCTTTCAAATACAGGAAACATTCCCGCAAAAGTAATCAAAGACTTTAGCAAAGCGAATAAAAAACCAGTATTAAAAGCAGCTTATGTTGAAGAAAGCTTCTATATTGGCGAAAACCAATTAGATACGCTCGTAAGCATAAAGAGCAAATTCGAACTTCTTGCAGATGTTATCGCATTGTTGCAATCGCCTGCTAAGAACGTTGTGTCCGCACTCCAATCAGGAGGATCTACTATCCATGGTGTATTGAAAACACTATCGGAAAGATAAAAAATAATTAGTAAATAAAAATAAATTTCATAAATAGAAAATAAAATGGCAGATTTGAAAGCTTTTGCAGAACAATTAGTTAACTTAACAGTTAAAGAAGTAAATGAGTTAGCTCAAATTTTGAAAGATGAGTATGGTATCGAACCAGCCGCTGCAGCTGTTGCTGTTGCTGCAGGACCAGCCGCAGCTGCTGAAGCTGTAGCAGAAAAAACATCTTTCGATGTTTTATTGAAAAGTTCAGGTGCAAATAAATTAGCTATCGTTAAATTAGTAAAAGAACTTACAGGTCTTGGCTTGAAAGAAGCTAAAGATTTAGTTGACGCCGCTCCTTCTGTTGTCAAAGAAGGTGTAGCTAAAGACGAAGCAGATGCCTTGAAAAAGCAACTAGAAGAAGGCGGAGCTGAGGTTGAACTTAAGTAAAACTTCTGATACTCAGTAATTTGGTTTAGAGTCTATCTGATAGGTAGATTCTAAACCTTTTTGTCATATAAATAATAACGAAGTTCACTGCACACTCACAATTAACCTCTTTGAAAATGTCTTTAAATAAAAATCAAAGAATTAGCTTTGCTTCCATCAAAAATCAAATGGAATATCCGGATTTTTTGGAAGTACAATTAAAATCTTTCCATGAGTTTTTTCAGATGGATACGGCAACTGAAAAAAGAAAAGCGGAAGGTTTATACCAAGTTTTCTCCGAAAATTTCCCCATTGCCGACACGAGAAATAACTTTATCCTCGAGTTTCTCGATTATTACATAGACCCGCCACGCTATTCGATTGACGAATGCATTGAGCGTGGATTGACATACAGCGTGCCTTTGAAAGCAAAATTGAAGCTTTATTGTACGGACGCTGATCATGAGGATTTCGATACGGTAATTCAGGACGTATATTTAGGTCCTATTCCCTACATGACTCCTAAAGGAACATTCGTTATAAACGGAGCTGAGCGTGTTGTTGTATCTCAACTTCACCGTTCTCCCGGCGTTTTCTTCGGACAAAGTGTTCATGCCAACGGAACGAAACTTTATTCGGTACGTATCATTCCTTTCCGCGGTTCGTGGATTGAGTTTGCTACCGATATCAATAATGTGATGTATGCTTACATCGACCGTAAGAAAAAACTTCCGGTTACCACATTGCTTCGCGCCATTGGTTTCGAAAGCGATAAGGATATTCTTGAAATATTCAATTTAGCTGAAGAAATCAAAGTAAATAAGACAAGCTTGAAAAAAGTTGTCGGACAAAAATTAGCTGCTCGTGTTTTGAAAACATGGGTTGAAGATTTTGTTGACGAAGATACCGGTGAAGTTGTTACTATCGAACGTAACGAAATTATTATTGACCGTGAAACAGTTCTCGAAAACAATCATATTGATGAAATTATTGATTCGGGAGCTTCTACCATATTGATTCACAAAGCAGATGTGAATCAGGACGATTACGCTATTATTTATAACACGCTTCAAAAAGACCCGAGCAACTCGGAAAAAGAAGCTGTATTATACATCTATCGTCAGTTGCGAAATGCAGAGCCGGCTGATGATTCTACTGCTCGTGAAGTTATAACAAACTTATTCTTCTCCGAAAAACGTTACGATTTAGGAGAAGTAGGACGCTATCGGATCAACAGAAAATTGAATCTCGATACGAGCATGGATGTGAAAGTATTGACAAAAGAAGACATCATCGAAATTATCAAACATTTGATTCAATTGATCAATGCGAAAGCGGATGTTGATGATATCGACCACTTGAGCAACCGTCGCGTTCGTACAGTAGGCGAACAGTTATACAACCAATTTGGTGTTGGTTTAGCTCGTATGGCTCGCACAATTCGCGAGCGTATGAATGTGCGCGACAACGAAGTATTTACGCCGATTGATTTGATTAATGCGAAAAGTATTTCGTCTGTTATCAATTCATTCTTCGGAACAAACGCTCTTTCTCAGTTTATGGATCAACAAAATCCATTAGCTGAAATTACGCACAAACGTCGTATGTCAGCTCTTGGACCAGGTGGTTTGTCACGCGAGCGTGCAGGCTTCGAGGTTCGTGACGTTCACTATACGCACTACGGTCGTTTGTGTCCAATCGAAACTCCTGAAGGTCCGAACATCGGTTTGATTTCTTCTTTATGTATTTATGCTAAAATAAACGAGTTAGGATTTATCGAAACTCCTTACCGTAAAGTGAAAGAAGGTGTTGTTGATTTGTCGGAAACCGGAATCGAATATTTCACAGCAGAGGAAGAAGAAGATTTGGTGGTAGCACAAGGAAATGCTCCTTTGGATGACAAAGGTAATTTTATTCGTAAAAAAGTAAAAGCTCGTTTGGAAGCGGATTTCCCTGTTGTTGAACCTTCAGAAGTGGATTTGATGGACGTAGCTCCATCTCAGATTGCTTCTATTGCAGCTGCTTTAATTCCTTTCTTGGAACATGATGATGCGAACCGTGCTTTGATGGGATCGAACATGATGCGTCAGGCAGTGCCTCTGCTACGCGCAGAAGCTCCGATCGTTGGAACTGGTATTGAAGAGCAGTTGATTCGCGATTCTCGTACGCAAGTTACGGCAGAAGGAAACGGCGTTATCGATTATGTGGATGCAACTGTTATTAAAGTACGTTACGACCGCAGCGAAGAAGATGAATTTATCAGCTTCGAGTCGGCTGTAAAAGAATATAAATTGGCGAAATTCCAAAAGACAAATCAAAATACTACTATTGATTTACGTCCTATTGTTCGCAAAGGTCAGCAAGTTACTAAAGGTCAAATTTTGACCGAAGGTTATGCTACCGAGCAAGGGGAATTAGCTATCGGTAAAAACCTTAAAGTGGCTTTTATGCCTTGGAAAGGTTATAACTTTGAGGATGCTATCGTAATCAACGAACGTGTTGTGCGCGAAGATATCTTTACTTCGGTTCACGTAGTTGAACAATTGTTGGAAGTGCGTGAAACAAAACGAGGAATAGAAGAGTTTACTTCCGATATTCCAAATGTGAGTGAAGAAGCCACTAAAGATTTGGATGAAAACGGAATCATTCGCGTTGGTGCTCGCGTAGTACCCGGCGATATTATTATCGGTAAAATTACTCCAAAAGGAGAATCCGATCCTTCGCCAGAAGAAAAATTGCTTCGTGCGATATTCGGAGACAAAGCCGGTGATGTGAAAGATGCTTCGTTGAAAGCTACTCCTT
>DAIOHI010000137.1:3854-6821 GCA_036744815.1 Paludibacteraceae bacterium | reverse complement strand
GATAACAGCACTTACTATAAAAAATGGAAGAATTTATATAATAAGGATATGTTGAAAGCTTTTAGCGGATACGAAATCACACAGGATAATCCGACTATTTATAGCATTGCGGGTAAATTGCAATATTGCGACAAAACATTGACGATGACACGCAAAGCCCCACTTGTAGCAAATGCAAGCGGCGACAACAAGCATTACGGATTGGGACAGAACTTGTTCGGAAACTCTTATACTTCGTCCATCAATGTGGATAAGATTGAATTTCCTTCGACGGTTGAAAAAACGGTTTATCTCTACAACACAGGCTCCTTCAGCGATTGGGGAAATAATGGAGATATAAACGATGGCGCGCAAGTTGCCGGACAATATACAGCAATACCGCAAAATACAAGTTCCGTCACTTTCGGTAATGGAATTCCTTCGATGAATGCTTTCTTGCTGAAATTCACCCAAGCCGAAACGCTGTTCAATCAGCCGGATGCTTCTGTAACCTTAAAATATACAGACGCTGTTCAGCCTAATAGTCGTCCGCAAACAGCGCCGGAGCAAAACAATGATAATGAAGAATTATCTTATCTAAGCTTTACACTTCGAAGTGCTTCCACGATCGATAAATTATGGTTGTTCAGTCAAGAAGCTACAACTGCCGGTTTCGATAACGGCTGGGACGGACGTAAGTTTTTTGCTACACCCAGCGCCTTTATCTACAGCGAAACTCCGGACGGATCGATGCAGGTTAGTACCAATGAAACAATAGACGGAAGCATTATTAATTTTTATGCTAACGAAGATAAGGAATATGAATTGACGATCAGCAAATCGAATTTGCATAAATATCACAACTTGCATCTGATCGACTTAAAAACGCTATCGGTACTTGCATTAAACAGCGATACGACTACTTATCAATTTACCGCCGACAACAAGGGCTTGGTCGAAAAGCGATTCCAAATAGTGAATTCGATAGCCAGCGATTTGGATAAAGGAGACTTCAGTTTATTAGATGCTTATGTAAAAGATAGGAACACAATTGTTGTTTCAAATTTTACTACAGAAACAGGAAAACTATATCTGTACGACATTAGCGGACAAATGATAATGAATGAAACGCTTTTGCCAAGCACAAAAGAATTGCCCCTATCCTTGAATAACGGAGCTTACATAATGCGTCTTCAAGCAGATGATAAACAAAACAGCATCAAGTTAATCATAAAATAACTGTTCGATATTCCTTCCGCCACTCTCCTGAAAAAAAGGAGAGTGGTTGAGCGAAGGATAAATCTCATGTTGTCAATTATATATTAAAATAATTGAAGTCTGTCCTTATGTTGACAGCTTCGGAACACCTAACTATAGAAAATGAAAACAAGAAATAAATTGATAGTAACAATACTAATCACTGCAACTGTATTGATAGGCATCAAGTTGTCCTATGATGTACAATTGGCTGATGTTTATATCGGAGGAAATGAGGGAGTCATCAACTATTATCCTCAAAAGCAACCTCAGCTAATACCTTCGGTCGATTTTGCTAAAAATGTATCCTTTCTAAGAAAGTCCGATTTGGTATCGGGAGCTAAAACAGTTTCCTACGAAGCGAAAAACAACTATTATTCTGATAGAGATAATTCATTGTCACATTTTTCTTCGGAAGTGTTTTCGAACAACAATCTTTTCGACGAAAGAAAGAAATCCTCGCGATCAGGTCAAAATGCGAGCACTATAGCGATAAACAATTTGGCTTTACATAGCAGTTCGAAAGCTTCGGAAGGAGGACAATCGGCAAAAACAAGTTATGGTTTTCGTAATAATTCTTTGCCAACACCAATGTCTTTTCACTTTTCCGCTCCCAAACCCGATGCCGGAAGCGATGTTGTGCTGATAGATCCATCCGAGGATCCTACACATTTTATTCCAGTGGGAAATGGATTTGCCTTTATGGGAATGCTTGTAGCTCTGTACGGATTGCTTAAAAGTGGATTTCTGCGTCCACTAAGATTCGGTAGAAAAAATAGAAACTAAGAATTGCTAAATAAACGCCCTCGTAAATAATTGTTTACTAGGGCGTTTTGTATACGAAATCATAATTTTATTTATTGCCGGGATAACATTTGGCTACACCGAACGCTATTTATCCATCTACCAATGTAGATACTCGCGCCAACAAAGGATATAGCCCGAAGCATTGGTAATACAGCGTACCGAGCCGAGGGACAGGCAAATGTAATAAAAACATAGCGGATAGCAGCTTTGTCTTACGATACATCATAATGTAACTTAGAAGATCTCCACAGAATAAATATCCAAGTAAAATAAATAAGAGGTTTAACCTTAATAGCTAAACCTCTTATATTATAATTATTTAATAGCATCGAATCCACATTAAACAACTCATGCCAGGGAAGTCTTAGTTTGGTGTAAGTATCCGCTTGTGCTTTGTTCATCAGAGCATTCTGCTTTACCAAGCAAAATACGGATAGAAAAGCCGCGTCAATTAGTAATCAATCTAAGTTTTTCAAATATTTATTTTTCAAATAGAAGCTTAAGATAAAACATGTGACACTTATAGTGCAAAGGATTATCATAAATGGGATGTTTGAATTCAGAAACTCGAATTTATTCCAAAAAGCGATCAAATATACAGGCAGTACCAATGCTGTTATTGTAGCTATCATTTTAAAGGCTTTTGAAAATATTAATCTCCTGCGATTAATCCATTCCTCCGTCTTCTCCAAATTACGTAACTCCTTTTCTAATATTGCTGTTTTCTCAGCATAGTAACGTTTGGCAATTCCGTAACCGCAATAACCCAACATAACAGCCCAAATCGGCACAAAATACTTCAGAATGAAAAAGTTTTCTGAATCATTTATTAATCCATCGTAACCAAATCTAAGTAACGCGATTGCGCACATTACACCTAACGAGATAATACCCGTAATAATTCCTGTTTTCAGACAGCGTTTT
>DAIOHI010000137.1:0-3799 GCA_036744815.1 Paludibacteraceae bacterium | reverse complement strand
ATTAAAATATAAATCTCGATAGAGTGAATGAGAATATTTGTTACTAATTTAGTTTGTTTTTATTTATTCAGCCAATTACCCGGAGCCTGTAT
This sequence comes from Paludibacteraceae bacterium, assembly GCA_036744815.1. Taxonomy (GTDB): domain Bacteria; phylum Bacteroidota; class Bacteroidia; order Bacteroidales; family Paludibacteraceae; genus H1. The sequence goes on along the minus strand of DAIOHI010000137.1, from coordinate 3,707 downwards.
ATAAGGATCAGGGCTAAAAAAAGATGCTGTCAGCGGATCGTACATCCGTCCGTTCATATTGATAACGTCGAAAGCGTCTAAATGTTCGTGCCCTGTATAACCGCGGTTGACGATAAAATTATTTCTTTCGTCAAATTCTTTCCAATTGTCGGGATTTCTCCGTCTACCCCAAGGATCGTAAGCATAACGCTCTACCACTCTGCCCGACTCGTTTGTCAGAGCAAGTAAGGAACCTTGATAGTCGGCGTAGCTATAATAAAACTCGTTTTCCGTATATTCATTTTCGATGTAAATTGCAGAGCCAAGATAATGTATTTTTTTTATACTTGCAGGGTAAAAAGTAATTTCTTCTTCATAATTACCCATGTAGTAGCGGATGCCCCCGCTCCCGCAAGTTTGCAACTTGTGGTTTGCTTTGAAAAAGCAACGTGTTTTTTTCTCTGCCGAGTAAACCACCGATTACAAATCGGCGGGAGCGGGGGGCTATCATGGTCTGTAATAGTTATAAAAGAAATCTTCCCAAATAAAGCGATTATTGTACGAGGGTGTCCTGAATTTCCGTTCCATCATACCATACCAGAAATTAAACGTTGCATTCTGATACCATTCCATGCTGGTTATTGCCCGGCACTACTCTATAATCACAATTCTCCACTCAATATCTTTCTACCTACAAACATACCAATAATAAGCAAAGATAGAGACAGTATAAAAAATACAACTGTAACTACAATTGAAAATATATGGCTTCCGAATAATTTTGGTTTTTTTTGTATCACTTTACGACTTCTACCTTTTAATAAATATACATACAACGTAGTTAAGAAGAATATTATACTGACAGAATATAAAATTACAGGCTTCAATAATATACCATAATGATGTATTATAAACAAATCAACTGGTTCTATTACCCAAAAAGACAAACACAAACCCAATGTCCATGCTGCGGTTGTCTTTGGAGTAGTCGAATGTATAAAAGTAACATTTTTATAGCCTAAATAAAAATAATAATAAAATACGTCTATCATGGTCTGTAATAGTTATAAAAGAAATCTTCCCAAATAAAGCGATTATTGTACGAGGGTGTCCCGAATTTCTGTTCCATCATGCCATACCAAAAATTAAACGTTGCATTCTGATACCACTCCATACCGGTTATTGCCCGTCCTGCTTCCCATCCCAGCCCCCAAGCTGCGCCATAAATACCACCAAAAGTAGAATATGTAGAGGAAGCAAGATCTGTAATTGCCGAATATTCACTGATTTCACCTGCCCTATAATCTTGTACTATATTCCACATATCATATCCTCCTGTGGCTTTACCTCCCCATTCCAAAGCAAATTTTCCATATTTAGCCCCTTTTGTCAAATAACCCTTAACATCGCGCGTTTGCATTTGCATTTTTACTCCGGCTTTGAGGGCTAATTGCTGTTTCATCCATTTGTGCGAGTCATAAGCAAGTTTCTGTATGGTTTTTTTATCAAGGCTGTGCTTCATTTCATATTCAATCATTGAAGAAACCATCCCACCGATTGCACCTCGCAGATCAGTTCTTTCCCATGCCTCAGCCATTGCTTTTTGCATTGCAACTTCATGTTGCGGATAATACATTCCTCCTTGTCCGCCTGCACCGAAACCATAATTTTGCGAATAACCGACATTAAGTGGCATACTCGGATTTCCGCCATAGATTCCCCCGTAAAGACCAGCACCACCAAAATCATATCCACCATATCCACCTATTACCGGCATATTCGGATTACCTTCCCGGAAGACGTTTTCTAATTTCCAATTCCATTTCAACGGATTACCATGGTTTTCCTTAGGCGTATTAGCATGAACAGCAGAAAGGTAGCTGAAACCTATAAAAATCCCAACTATCGCAGCTACCGGTAACTCCCCGCCAGGATCCGTATATTTCAGCGGATTATTCAGCGCATAGCTGTATCGGTTAAAACTCTGCGTAAAATCTGGTGCCTGCACGTAGGGGTCGGGGCTTAAAAAACGTCCTACCGCCGGGTCATAAAGCCGGGCGTTCATATTTATCAAGCCACTCCAGGGGAGGTGTTCGTGTCCGGTATAACCACGCCCTAAAAGTAGTTTCGGTTCGCTGCCAAGAGCATACACCTCTTGTGTTGCGGGATTACGCAAACGCCCCCAAGCATCGTAATCTGTCTCTTGCACCACTGTGCCCGAGGCGTTGGTTACATGGGTAATGCTACCCAGATAATCACGGCAAATATAGTGAATATTCCAGTTTCCACCATTGTTTTTTATCAAAACCACAGGGGCAGAATATGCGTCACCACCTACATACAAACGCTCGATGGTCTCTTCTGGCGTAATATCCGACTCGTATTGTCTGCCTATGTAGTAGCGGGTAAACTGAACATTTAGACTGCCGAGGTCTGTCAACTGCATCCGTGTACGGTCACTCGTGGCATTGTAGGTGAACTGCGCCATATAGCCATTCTCATTTATCGTGGCAGGTCGGTCAAAAGATGTGTAGCTGATGTTTTGTTCCCGAAGCGGGATAGCGTTGTTGTAAATGTCCACGTCCGTTATGGCGTAGGGTTTATCGGAACGGTTGTAGCTAAAGGCTCCTGTACTTGTGTTGTAGGTTATGTTACCTTTAGCATCATAATCTACTGTATCAGAATTTACTATATAAGGATTGTTAGGATAAATACCTGTTAAACGGTTCATATTATCGTAATCAAAATCTTCTAGAGTGGCGTGAAAATAATCGTCACGGTAATTCAAATTTCCGTTCTGCGGATTAATACTGTGGTAGCGACTTTGAAAAACCGACCCTTGCGCATCAGCTTCACGATAGGTAGGTAAGCCGTAGCTGTCATACCCATAATTACGCATAACAGTACCTGTGGCAGCTTTAGTGGGCTGTCCCAGTTCATTTTCGGCATTCAGTTTCCAGATAGAGGTCTGCCCGTTCAGCTTTATTTCGATAGGGTGCCCGTTGGCATAATAATAGTTCTCGATAGCAATGCTTCCCGATTGCGCCGCGTAAGTTATGGATTGGATATTACCTGCGTTATAAGCATAGGTTTTTTGCAACCATTTGCCGTCCGACACCGTTTCTTTTTCGGTTTTCATCCTACCATAAGCATCGTAAGTGAATGCCCGTGAAGTACCGTTTGTCGAAGTTTCGCTTGTCAGTGTTTCGTTGACAGGGTCATAAAGATATGAAGTACTGAACTCAGGCAATGTTTTTTTTATCAACCTATTATATATATCATACTGCATTATGTTTTTCTTGCCGTTGGCATCGGTAATGGTGTCAACATTTCCCGCAGCATTGTAATGATAGCTCTGCAATCCGGCGCTCGGGTCGTCAATGCTGATTCTCCGCCCATAATCGTCGTAACCAAAAGTCGTTACAATACCTTCCGGAGCAGTTACCGAAGCGGGCTGCCCATCGGGGCGCAGCATATAGCTGATGCTTCCGCCAGGGTCACTTACCGACACGAGCTGTCCGCTGGCATTGTAAGTTTTGGTACTAGTTATATCTTCGCTAGTAGTGGTTACACTGTTATCATTATAAGTCCATGTGTCTTTTTTGCCCGAAGCATAACTAATTTTTACTATGCGATCATAAGCATCATATTCATAGTTGTTCCACAAGCTGGTGTTTGAACTCTTGTAAGGTAAGGATATTTTTATCAAACGCCCTTTACTATTATAC
>DAIOHI010000136.1:0-6837 GCA_036744815.1 Paludibacteraceae bacterium | reverse complement strand
AACTGAATTTTGCCGAAACCTCAGCAATAGGAAAACAGCTTGCTGACGACGGTTTCGTAAAAGCACGAGCGGGCGAGCAAGCCGATGTTTGCATTGTAAATACTTGTTCCGTAACTGATATAGCTGACACTAAGTGTCGGCAAACAATAAAAAGGCTTCATCGCCAGCATCCGAATGCCGTTATGGTTGTTACCGGTTGTTATGCTCAATTGAAGCCCAATGAAGTTGCTTCTATCGAAGGTGTGGATTTAGTGTTGGGTTCCAACGAAAAATTCGATATGCTCGAACATCTTAACTCTTTCCAAAAAGAAAAAAATAAAGTCATATATCGTTCGGATATTTTAAAAACAAAGGAATTCAAGCCTTCTTGTTCGCGGGACGATCGCACTCGTTTTTTCTTGAAAGTGCAAGATGGTTGTAACTATTATTGCACGTATTGCACTATTCCGCTTGCGCGAGGTCACAGCCGAAGTGGTACGATAGCAGAAACGGTTGAAGCGGCACGAAAAGCGATTGACGAAGGAGCAAAGGAAATTGTTTTGACCGGTGTGAATATCGGCGATTTCGGTCGGGCTAACGATGAATCTTTCTTTGATTTAGTCAGAGCATTGGACGAAATTCCCGAAGAAGTGCGTTTCCGTATTTCTTCCATTGAGCCTAATTTGCTTACAGATGAAATAATAGAATACGTTGCTTCGAGTCGTAGAATTATGCCTCATTTTCATATTCCGCTTCAATCCGGCACGAACGAAGCTTTGCAAATAATGAAACGCCGTTATAGTCGAGAATTATTTGCAGACAAAGTTGCAACGATCAAAAAGTATCTTCCCGATGCTTTTATAGGAGTAGATGTTATAGTTGGAATCCGCGGCGAAAGCGATGAATTGTTTCAACAATCTTACGATTTCATCGAAGGATTGGATATTTCACAACTTCATGTTTTTACTTATTCGGAACGTGCGGATACAAAAATGCTTGAAATAGAACATGTAGTTCCAATTCCTGAACGAAAACGTCGGAGCGAAAAGCTGCATCTGCTTTCTGATAAAAAGACAAAAGCTTTTTACGAAACTCAGATAGGAAAAACAGCACATGTACTTTGGGAAAGTCGTTCGCATGGAGAGAATATGGTTGGCTTTTCTCACAACTATATACGCGTTGAACGCATTTATGATAAAAATCGAATTAACAAAGTCGAATCTTTGATTTTGAGTGGATGGAATGAGGATAAAACAGCCTTAACGGTTCAGTCCTAATCATGAAAGATATAAAAAGAAAACGGCCTTCTTGTTTTTCAAGAAGGTCGTTTTTTTATGAGGGAAAATAATTAAACAAAGGAACTTACAATCATATAAGTCAGTGCGGCTAATACAGCACTTACGGGAATTGTTAATACCCAAGCTAAAAGTAGTTGCCGAGTTACGCCCCATCGCACGGCAGAAAGACGTTTTGTTGCGCCTACTCCGATAATTGCACCTGTAATTGTGTGCGTGGTACTAACCGGCACTTTAAGGAATTCCGTCAAATATAAAGTTAAAGCACCTGCTGTCTCTGCAACAACACCTTCTAGTGGTGTTACTTTTGTTATTCGGCTTCCCATTGTTTTTACAATTTTCCAACCTCCGGACATCGTTCCAAAAGCGATAAAAGAAAAACAAGCCAAAGGAATCCAAGCCGGCATGTGATTCAAATTGTCAATCCGCTCCAATCCCATCCATTCTAACGAGGCGGGCATTGCATCAAAAACGCCTGTGTGCCCAGCCGTTATTACGGCGGCTCCAATGATTCCCATTACTTTTTGCGAGTCATTCAAACCATGTCCCACGCTAAACAATGCAGAAGATACTAACTGCAGACGTTTAAACCACGTATTGGCTTTATGCGGATTGGCTTTTTTGCATATTTTGAAAGTCAGTAAGGTAAGCAAGAATGCCATGATCATACCGATAAGAGGAGCTAAAAATATAAAAGCGGCAATCACAACGATAATTTCGGTATGAATGGAACTAAATCCACTCGACATGATTGCAGCTCCAGCAAAACCTCCAATTAATGTATGAGATGAAGAAGAGGGTATTCCCAACCACCAAGTTAATAAATTCCAGATTATTGCGGCAATAATTCCCGATAGAATGACAGGAAGTGTTATAAATTCAGGAAAAACAGTTTTTGCAACCGTGTTGGCAATTCCGAAATCTCCAATAACAAATTTAGCAATAAAATAAGCGACAAAATTAAAAAACGCAGCCCATAATACAGCCTGAAAGGGAGTAAGTACTTTTGTAGAAACGATTGTAGCAATAGAGTTTGCTGCATCGTGGAAACCATTAATAAAATCGAAAAGCAGCGCTAAAATTATAATTACAAGTAGAATAGTCATTGGTTTTCGTTTATGCGTACTTTACAATGATAGTCTTAATAATTTTACCCACATATTCCGCACAATCGGTTGTTTTTTCAAGTTCGTACATGATTTCTTTCAACTTGAATACTTCGATAGCATTGTTCTCTTTTTCAAATAAATTAATAATGAAATGTTCGTAAACATCGTCTGCTTTATTTTCGATGTCGTGCAATTCCGAACAGTACTTTTTGATATTGGCTGAACTTTTTTTCAGCACATCTAATTCGTCAATAGCTTTTTGGATGGTAAGAGCTGCTTCTTTAATCAATTTTGCCAAATCCAAGGCTTCGGCTGGCATTTCTTTCGGATTGTAAAGAGCAATACGCTTTGCTGAACTATTGATTCCATCAGTTACGTCGTCCAAACGATTTGCCAAGTTATGAATATCTTCACGATCGAAAGGAGTAATAAAAGTCGTATTCAGTTCATCGAAAATCTTATTCGACAGCTTGTCTCCGACTCTTTCCTGTTCTTTGATTTTTTTGTAATATTCTACACGAGCAGCATGATCGTTAAATTGCACGCATTCTATCATCAAATCGGAAGCGGCAAGCAAAGCATCTACCATCCCCTGTAGTAGTGGAAAAAACTTGGGTTCTTTAGGGGTAAAGCGACTCAAAAACGAATTGTTCATACGATTATTTTTTAGTTTAGAGCTTGATTATTTGGATTGTATATTTTTTAAATAGCAGAATTATATTAGAATGAATAATACAACTTTTTCGCCCAAAAAGTTCAAAACGAAAATAAAAAACCACTCAATTTACTTGTTAAAACAAGTTGTAGTTGTTGAAAATTCTTTGCAAAAGTAAAAAAAATACAACAATAGCAGACACTTTTTGAAATATATATTCCAAAATTATTACAAAACCCACTTTCATCAGAGCCAATGAATTATTATGTAAATACTTAGGCATTTGTTAAATAATTCCGAAATGATGAAATGCGAAGATATGAAATGTTTTATCGTATTCCTAATTTTTTTCTTATATCCTTAGGAATGGCATCTTTATGAACAACGATACTCATTGTTTTATGAAGCACAAAAGATTCGCTGGCATACCAAATTCCTTTATATTTTGAATCTGTTCCCCATGAATTTTTTACTAAATAATATTTTCCTCCGTCTTGATCTTTCGCTTTTCCGTAAATAACCATACCGTGATCGTCGGTTGTTTGATAATTATCGAAACCTGTTTGACGAAGCTCTTGCGTAACTTTTATTTCGGGTTGAGGACCATCCAATTTATAGATTTTTTCTTCCATTTCTTTTTGTGAAATGTTCAACCACCGAGCTTGATCGGAGCCGGGCAAATTATCTACCTTTGTTTCAGGATTTACGGCAATTCCGTTTCGATTAAAGCCTTTTTCGCTTACGTCCGATGCCCATGCGATGGTAAATCCATTGTCGATGGCATTATCAAAAACTTGAGCGAATTCATCCAAAGGAATATTATACGACTCACTCCAACGCCAGTTGTCAGGAATTTCGAGGATAAATTTCGAATAGAAAGGATGATGTGTGTAAGAGGTTAATGAAATGTAATCGTCCATATTCAAATCGAGTGATTCTGCATAGCTTTTCGGACTATATTCTTTTCCGTCAACCTTAAATTTTTCGGGATAAGCTCCCAAGTATTCATTCAAAACAGCGTTGAAACCTCTTTTCCATGCAGTCGAAAGATTCTTGTTCTTATTTGAAATAACAGCATCAACATAACCTTTTAATATCGCGTCAAGCTCTCCGTGGCGATTTCTGTCTTCTCCATAGTTTAAGCCTTCCATTGCCGATTCGGGAACAATTCCATAATTTTTCAGCACATAAAACACATCGTAAAACGAACCGCCTCCTGCAAAATTAATTTCTCCGTGCATACGAACATATTTATCGGCTTTGTCCGAATACGAATGATATACGATAAACATTTCGGAAAGATCGTATTCCGATTTGCCTTTACGAAGCAATTCTGATTCCAAGAAACCCAAGCCGGAATAACTCCAGCAAGTTCCCGAACTTGCCTGATTTTTCACCGATGTAATCGGGTTTTCTTTTACTGTTGTAAACAAAAAACTATCTACTGGAGCTACTTCCTGCGCAAACAAAATAATGCTCCACATCACTAAACTAAATACTGAAAAAACTTTCTTCATTGTCTGTAAAATAAAGCGGCTATCTTTCGAAACCGCTTAGAATTAAATTAATTGTCTGTTTTATTTTTTATAATATTTCAAAGCTTCGGGAAGCAAAGATTTTATTTTTGCAATTCGGTTTTCATCCGAAGGGTGTGTGCTTAGCAGTTCAATGCTTGCACCCGAACCTGCCGCAGCCATTCGTTGCCAGAAGCCAACAGCTTCCGAAGGATCGTATCCAGCCATCGCCATAAAAATCAGTCCTAATTGATCAGCTTCGTACTCGTGTGTACGCGAAAAAGGTAAGGAAACTCCAACCTGTGTTCCAAGTCCGTAAAGGGTGTTGATGCCAGTGCGGACAACGGTGGATTTATTTGAAGCTAAAGCGTCGGTAAGCGAAGCTCCGTATTGTATAAGCATTTGCTGGCTAAGTTGTTCTCCACTATGTTTTGCAACAGCGTGAGCAACTTCGTGACCCATTACGACGGCAATTCCGACTTCATTTTTTGTCATAGGAAGAATTCCTTCGTAGAAAACGACTTTCCCGCCGGGCATACAGAAAGCGTTCACATCGCTACTTTGAACCAAGGAAAACTCCCAAGCATAATTCGCAATTTCGGCTTGCATTCCATTCGCTCTTAAATAAGACTCAACAGCTGAGGAAATGTTTTTACCTACTTTCTTTACCAAGGCGGTATTCGTTTTATCTTTCGACAAAGGTGCCGAGGCGATAAATTCTTTGTAGCTTGCCGCGCTCAAAGTCAGAACTTCGGAGTCCGACACGAGCAATAATTGTTTGCGTCCGGTAAGCAATACACTCGAACAAGCCGCGATAACGCAGGCTACGACTATTAAAAGCAATGCTTTTTTCATTTGTTTAAAATTAAAATTGTTAGTGTAATAATAAGAAATTAATCAGCTAAGATTTACATAATTTACAATGCTTTTTTTAAAGCTGTTAATCTCGTCCAATATAATAAAAATGTTTCGACAAATATTGTACCGTATTAATTAGAACAAAGTCATTTGTCCGGTAATCTCATCGTTCAAACGTCTTCTGTCTATGATTTCTTCTGCATTATTTTCTGCTTTTTCCTCTTCTTCCGGCTCTTTCTTTTCAACAACAGGCTTACTTTTTTTCTTCGGTTTTTCTTCTTCAACCGCATCTTCTTTTACCGGAGCAGTTTCGGGCTTTGGCTCTTCATCCTTTATTTCGTTCTCGTTCGAAGAATTTTCGTCCTTCGAGTTTTCATCCTCCGGATCTTCCTTTACTTCCGTTTTTTCTTTTTGACGTAAAGGATCTAATTCATTGATCGTTTCCACTTCGAAAGTCGTCAAACGCTTGCCTTTAGCTTTAAATCCTTTCACTCCGATAAATTCTTCTGCGTCTATAACTAAGGCTTCGCGATATGCGTCGGCACCTCCAAAAGTCACTTCGAAGCGAGGAAAATCTTCGTCGGAAACTAAAACAAGTTCCGATTTTGGATTTTCGCCTACAAAATTCTGCACTCGCTGAGATGCTTCGAGTTGGAAACGTTTCAGGTAATAAAAACCTTGGTCGGCATCGAATAATGCGGCAGTCCAAACCTTGTTGATGTCGAACTTCTCGATTGCCAAAATATCTTTTTCAAAGTGATTGGTCAAGTCGAATCCCGTTGTGTAATAATCTCCCTTAGCCGAAATGACAAGAATCTGATCTTCACTTTGGAATTCGCCTAAGTATTCACCGCGATGATCGTAGTTCAGACGCAGCACATCGTGATCGAACCACACTTCGCGTCCGCCAAGCGTAGAACCGCCTTTTTGTTTCAAAGCGATTTTATGCACATCGTGCTTTGTCAAGATATTCCCCATCGACTGGCGACCTTTGATGGCAATATCACTAAAATCTTTTTCGAAAACCAACTTGTTTAAACGAGGTTTCGGCTTCAAAGTTACGCGAACAACTTCGGCTTCGGCATTCGGATTCGCCGTAAAATAAATCACTTTTGAATGATCATCGCCTTGAGTGATATCGTATTCCTTGTCGCGCGTTACGCCGTTTACGGCAAATCGCTTGATATAATGAGGACCCGAACGTCCGTGGCGGTAAATAGTATTATAAATGGTTCGTTTGTCGTTTTTCTTAAACACATTCAGATACAATATATTCTTTCCGACGAAAAGCTTATCGGCGACTTTTACGATTTTGTATTTACCATCCTTGAAGAAAACGATGATATCGTCGATATGCGAACAATTGCAAATGAACTCATCTTTTTTCAGTCCGGTTCCAATAAAGCCTTCTTCATAGTTGACATAAA
>DAIOHI010000135.1:0-6862 GCA_036744815.1 Paludibacteraceae bacterium | reverse complement strand
TTGATTCCTTGTTCTTTTGCTTGTTGTTCAATAGCTTTAATGTCGTTTATCAACTCATTGTTATCTAATTGCTCTGCAAATATTTTGAGTTTTTCCCATAATGCATCATTCTTATTCTTTTCGAAACCAAATAAGTAGCTATATCCCTCAAGCATTATTACATTCAGATATTTTAGATTACAACGTTTTTCGGAATTAGAAGTAGATCTTAAGTCTGCCCTTAAAAATGTACTTAAATCCAAACTTACAACCAAAGAGAAAATATGTAGTTTTAATAGTAATTTCAAAAACTTAAAAGAGTCTGTATATTTAGATTCATTTTCATTTAATTGTTCTAAACATTCCAATGAATTAATACTATTACAAAGCTGAGGGACGAAAAATGAAAAATTTATTCCCATATTTTCATACAGCTTTTGTATGGTCTCTTTTGAAGCTGGTTTTTTGGGCATTTTTACTTGGTTTGCTTTTTGAATTGCTTTTGTTTTGACCTAATAATCATTTTTTCTACGTTAGGCTTGCTGTTGATTCATAAATATGCGTATAAAAAATTGAATTATCATTACAATTTTACAAAATTATTTTAACATTTAAGGTAAATGCTATATTCTTTTTTTCAACACAAGTTGATAAATTTATCACTTTCGGGAAAACAGAAATAATTTTGTAATTTTGAGCGTCTAAAAAACGAATAATAGCAAGTATGCAAACAAGATACAAACGGATAGCGGTAAAAATCGGCAGTAATGTAATTACGCGCACTGACGGAACATTGGATATTACCCGTATGTCAGCTTTGGTGGATCAGGTGGCGGCGCTGCATAAGCGTGGCGTGGAAGTGGTATTGATATCATCGGGGGCGGTGGCTTCGGGGCGCAGCGTGCTGGGCGTGAAAAAGAAAATGGATGTGGTGGATCAACGTCAGCTATTTTCTTCCGTTGGGCAGGCAAAGCTGATAAATCATTATTGGGATTTGTTTCGCGAACACGGCATAGCGGTAGGGCAGCTGCTTACTACAAAGGAGAATTTTGGCAGCCGCCGGCATTATCTTAATCAGCGCAACTGTATGCGGGTGATGTTGGACAATAAGGTTATTCCTATTGTAAACGAAAACGACGCGGTGTCGGTTTCGGAACTGATGTTTACGGACAACGACGAACTGTCGGGGCTTATTGTAACCATGATGGGAATGGAGGCACTTGTTATTCTGAGCAATGTGGACGGGATTTATAATGCGGCTCCGGGTAGTCCGGGCGCAAAAGTGATAGATGTAATAGAAAAAGGACAAGATATTTCCTCTTTTATACAAAGTTCGAAATCGGCTTTCGGGCGTGGCGGCATGCTGACCAAAACAAGTATTGCCCGTAAAATTGCCGACGAAGGTATCGATGTGTTTATCGCCAACGGACGAAAGGATAATATTCTCTTGCAGCTTTTGGACGCAAAGCAACAAGTGCTTTGCACTCATTTCAAAGCATCGAGCAGCGATGTGTCGAGCGTAAAGAAATGGATAGCGCATAGCGAAGATTTTGCCAAAGGCGAGATTCATATCAACGAAAATGCTGCCAAAGCACTTACGGGCGACAGGGCGGTAAGTTTGCTTCCGGTGGGTGTAACGCGCATCGCGGGCGAATTTGAGAAAGATGATATTGTAAAAATCATTGATCAGGAAGGGCAGGCGATAGGAGTGGGGAAGGTGCAGTACGACAGCCGGAAAGCATCGGAAATGCAAGGAAAGAAAAACCAACGCCCGCTTGTGCATTACGATTATCTATACCTTGAGTAAGCAAACTCATAATTGTTAATTATTAGTTCTTAGCGATTAATTAGTTGTTATCTGTTAGTTATTCGCTATAAATTAGTTATAAATCAAATATTTTAACGTTTTTGTTGCAAATGTGAAAATAAATAACTTTCTTTGTTGCCGAAAAGAATATATACTTCTTTCGTAGGTTTACTTCCATTTCTTTTTCTCAACAAAAAGGACAGAATTGTTTTTAACCCTCCGTTTGTTTTATACTGTTCTTGGATTATTTTTATTCAATTTTTAATTTTTATTTTTTTTATGAACATTTATTTTGGTAATCTGAGCTACAAAGTTCGGGAAAACGATCTTCAAGGAGTTGTTGAAGAGTACGGTCAAGTAGAATCTTGCAAAATTATTAAAGACCGCGACACAGGAAAATCTAAAGGTTTTGCCTTTGTTGAAATGTCGGACGATGCTGCTGCAGCAAAAGTTATCGAAGAACTTAACGGAGCTGAATTTGACGGACGCACAATGGTTGTTAAAGAAGCGCGCCCAAGAAATTAATTTTCTAAAAACTTATTTTGAAACTTCTGTTATCTCCAAGATGGCAGAAGTTTTTTTATTTTTGCAAAGACAAACTAACTAATAACTAAGAGTTAGCAGTTGAAAATTATTAATTATTAATTATTAATTGTTAGTTATTAACTGATTAAAATATATGAAAATAAAAGGAATGTTCGCGGAAAGCGGTGTTTTCGTCAAACTGTTGTTGCTGATTGGCTTGGTGTTAGTCGGCATGGTGTCATTTATGTTATTAGGCATGCTGGTTGTGGGAGTTGATATGGCGAACAACGATACGATACGTATTTTACAAGGTTTTCAGACTATTGGAGCCTTTATCCTTCCGCCTTTCGTTTTTACTTATTTGTGCAACCAAAATCAAAATAATATAACATCTTTTCTTTATCTGGAAAAAGGGAAAGTTAAAGCGATTGATCTGCTTTATCTTGCTTTGTTGATGGTTATGGCTATTCCGTTTGTAAATTTTTTGGGTGGAATAAATCAAAATATACAGCTTCCCGAATGGCTGTCGGGACTTGAGGAATGGATGAAGGCGAAAGAAACGCAAACAGAAGAAATAACCTTGCGAATAGTAAATGTAGAAAGCATAGGCATTCTTCTTCTCAACATTTTGATTATTGCTTTGCTGCCTGCTTTCGGTGAAGAATTGTTGTTTCGTTCCGCATTGTTCCGAGCATTCGACAGCACAAAAAATAAGCATTTGGTAGTATGGCTTACTGCCGCTATTTTTAGCGCGATACATTTGCAGTTTTATGGTTTTTTGCCTCGTATGTTGCTCGGAGCCGGATTTGGATATATGCTCCTGTGGACGGGAAGCCTGTATCCGGCAATTATTATGCATTTTGTTAATAATGCGCTAATTGTTATCGTTTATTATTTGACTTACAATAATCATATTGCATTAGATTTAGATAATATCGGCTCGGACAATACTTGGTGGTTTGGCTGCATAAGCGGAATTTTGACGATATTAGGTTTTCTGTTGTTTCGTAAAAAATTCCTCGACAGCGAATAAAACTATGCCATTGCGGGAAGTCTTTGTTTTTTGTATTTTTACAATCTGAAAAATAGCCTATATCGCTAATAGCTTGTTTTTTGAATAAAGCAATAAATCAGCTTTTTTTTAGTTAATATAGGGAGTGAAAATAGGAAGAAGGAAAGAAACTTGTTTTTGCTTTCTTTTTCGTTGAAATCAGTCGTATATAAAAAATAATATATTGCCCTTTTTATTTTGAAAAAACATATTTTAAATAGTGTTGCCCTTGTTTTTGTTGTAATACTTTTTGCTTCTTGTTCTGTTAAAAAGAACAGTTGGGCAACACGGACTTTTCATGCCACCACTACACGCTACAATATTTATTTTAATGGCGTTCAGAGCTACGAGGAAGGTTTGAAAAGTATTGAAAAAGCAAATCTGGACGATTACTCGAATATTATCAATATGTATCCTATAAGTAGTCACGAAAGTGCTTCGTCGGCGAAAGGGAACATGGATAAAGCCATCGAAAAATCGCGAAAAGCCATTAAGGTTCATTCCATTAAACAAAAACCAAAGAGGAATCTTAAGAAGGCGAATGATCCCAAATATAAAGCTTTCTACGAACAACTGGAGTTTAATCCGGCGCTTAAAGACGCATGGATGCTTTTAGGAAAGGCAGAGTTTCATAAAGCTGATTTTCTTGGCTCGGTCGGAACATTCTCATATATAGCCAGACATTATTCGACGGATATGGATATGGTGGTGCAATGCCAGCTTTGGACAGCGCGCGCTTATGCCGAAATGGGATGGATATACGAAGCTGAACAGGTGCTTTCGAAAATCAATCAGGATCATGTCAGTAGGAAGAATACCGCTTTGTTTGCAGCGGTGAATGCCGATTTTTTATTAAAAAGCAAACGCTATAAAGAAGCTATTCCTTATTTGGAACTTGCCGCTTCGAAAGAAAAAGACAAAACGCTTACATTACGATTCAATTATTTGTTGGCGCAGCTTTATCAAAACTCGGACAACAAAACGAAAGCCTACGATTATTATACGAAGGTAATTAAAAAGAATCCACCTTACGAGCTGGATTTTAATGCCCGTATGAATCGTATCCAGTTGAATCATTCCGATATCGCTTCGGTGAGGAAAGAGCTGAACCGAATGATTCGCAATTCCAATAACAAAGATTATTTGGATCAGCTTTACTACGCGATGGGAAATAGCTATTTGCAGCAAGAAGATACTGCGAAAGCAATTTATTATTACGAAGTAGCAAGCGATACAAGTACGCGCTCGGGCATCGAAAAAGCAATTGTGCTTGTTACTTTGGGTGATATTTGCTACAAACAAAAAAAATATGCGAAAGCTCACGAATCTTATGAAGGCGCGGTAGGGATTTTACCCAACACACACGATGATTATGCTCGTGTAAGCCGACTTTCGGAAACGTTAGGCGAATTGGTTTTTCAACAAAACATTGTTGTGTTACAGGATAGCTTGTTGCATTTGTCAACACTTTCGCCCGAAGAACAATTAGCTGTGGTTAACAAAGTTATTGAAAATCTTATTGCCGAGGAAAAGGCAGCTGAAGATCGTGCCGCGGCAAAAGAACTTGCAAGTAATGACGAAAATCCAATGATGCCTATTGGTGGACTTGGCTCGTCGTCGGATTGGTATTTCTACAATCAGAATCTTATTCGTTCGGGGCAAGCAGAGTTTCAGCGGCAATGGGGACGTCGTAAGCTTGAAGATAACTGGAGGCGAGCCAGTAAGTCGGGAGCTGTATTCGATGATCATAGTACGACTGCCACAAATTACGATGAAGAAGATGGCAACATAAGCAAAAGTGATTCGACTAAGATGGCTGCTGTAAGCGATAATAAAAAGCCGGAATATTATCTTCAGCAAATTCCTGCTACCGAGCAGCAAAAGGAGCTGGCTTTGGAGCAAGTAGCTTCGGCGCTTTTCGAAATGGGATTGATCTATAAAGATAAGATAGAAGATTTTCCAATGGCTGAATATACTTTCAATGAATTTACACGCCGCTTTGGAAGGGATAAACGTGTTGTAGATGCTTATTTTCAGGAATACATTATGTTTACCCGAAACAAAGAAGCCGATAAAGCCAATACATTCCGCTCGAAAATTATCTCGGAATTTCCCGAAAGTAAATATGCTCAGATATTATATCACGACGATTATGTGGAACGTTTCGAAAGAATGCATCGTGAGCAGGATTCGATTTATAATATAACTTATAAAGCTTATTCGGCTAACGATTTTCCGACTGTTTTCAGAAATGCGGAATATATTAAGACCAACTATCCTTTATCAACTTTGATGCCTAAATTTATGTTCCTCGATGCTTTGAGCGTAGGGAAAACCGACAGTCCGGAGAATTTTGATATAAAACTATCGGAATTGGTGGAAGCTTATCCTCAAAGTGATGTAAGTGCTATGGCAAAGGATATTATCGCGCTTATCCGTCAGGGACAGGAGTCGAAAACGGGAACATCGCACGGATCCTTGTTGACGCGTCGTGAGGAAGCTGTAAAAACAGAGAATGAAGAGGTTTTAGGCAAACAAAAATTCTCTTCCGAGCAACTGACTAAGCATCGTTTGTTGTTTATTTCATCGGCTCCGGCTAATGAAGTAAATCAATTGATGTACCAAATTGCTTCTTATAATTTCTCGCGTTTTATGATAAAGGAATTCGATTTGCAATTGAATCAGCTTGATACTCTGCGGACAATTTTGTCGGTAACAGGATTTGAATCTTATGATGAAGCTGTTTGGTACAAAAATTCGATTACTGCTGATGAAACGTTACAGGTTTTATTCGGAAAAATGAATGCTCAAATGCTGATTATTTCCGAAGATAATTTTGCTTTATTGCGCAGCGGATTCACATTAGATGATTATCTGGCATTTATTTCGCTTGAGCATAGGAAGGAAAAAGCTGTTGATAAGCCAAAACCGACAACAACCAAAGCGGAAGAAAAAGTGAAAATTACTACAGTAGAATTGCCTCCTGTTTCGAAAGAAGAAAAACCGGCTGATAAAAAGGAGGAAATAGATAAAACAGCTGACAAAGAAGATGTGAAAGATAAAGATGTCGATCAAGGGAAATCGACAACAGCAGAAACAGTAGCGCCTAAAATAGAACCGGAAGAAGAAAAAGTGCCTCTGTATAAGAATTTATATGCATATCAACCAAAACAAGCGCATCATGTAGCGATATATGTTATTTCGGGAACTGTCGATTTCAATACGTTAAAATCGGATTTCGATACTTATAACGCACAAAACTACGCAATGCTTAACCTGACTATACAATCAGAAAAGGTGAATGGTAAAGAAGTAATTCTCATCGGCAGCTTTAATGATGCTGATATCGCGAAGTCTTATTTCTTGCGTATGATAAAAGAAAAGTCTTTATTTGGAGGACTTAAAAGTGCGAATTACCGCAATATGCTCGGAACTCAAAAGAATCTGAATGTAATGATTCAGCAAAATGCTATGAGCGTTTACTTTGAGTTTATGCGGGA
>DAIOHI010000134.1:1553-6873 GCA_036744815.1 Paludibacteraceae bacterium | reverse complement strand
ATAAGGGATATTATTATCTTTTATCAACGCAAATTGAAATCGCAGAAGGGATTAATAAGTTTTTGTGAGTTTGAAAGCAAGGAAATTGAAGTTGAGAAAAACGGTCAGAGAATAAAGAAAACAATCGGACTACGTGTTGCGCCTAAATCTTCTCCTTTATTTCAAGAATTTAAAATCTGGCAAGTGTTGAATAATGTTCTGATACGTCCGAAAGGCAGTAAGAAGCGCGTTGCGACAAAGGAGAATAGCTTATCATTGCTTGATGATAAGGAGAAAGAGGTTTTTGTACTTGACTTACCAACTAAAGAACGATTGTTTGAGGAGTTGAATATAAAAGGAAATCTAAGCGCCAACGATATAATTACTTTATTAGGATATAAACCCTCTGATTGGGAAATAAATTATTCTCAACTCGAAGGCAATCGGACCAAAAAATCTCTCTTCGATGCCTACCTCAAAATATTGGAAATAGAAGGTTACGATAAGGATTTGCTAAAGCTTTCGGATAAGGATGAGATTGATGTCTCCGAGTTGAAAGCACCTGCTTCGGAAATTAAAGATATGATAAAGCCAGTTTTTGCAAGCTTGGGTATTGATACCGATATTTTAGAATTTGATGCTGAAACCGAGGGAAAGAATTTTGAGCAACAAGCGTCGTATCAGTTATGGCATTTACTATACTCAGCAGAAGATGATGATGCAAAAAAGAAGAATGAAGAATACATCGAACTATATGGTCAGGATAATATTGGCTTGAAAAAGAAACTTTGTGAAAAATTCGGCTTCAAACCCGAACATGCTAAAATTCTTGCAAATGTGAGCTTGTCGGATGATTACGGCAGTTTAAGTGCTAAGGCAATGCGAAGAATTTATCCGTTCATAAAAGAAAATCAGTATAGTGATGCTTGTTTATTAGCGGGTTATAGGCACTCTGCTTCTTCGTTAACAAAAGAAGAGATTAAGAGCCGTCCTTTAAATAGCAAATTAGAACTACTCAAAAAGAATAGTTTACGCAATCCTGTGGTTGAGAAAATATTGAATCAGATGGTCAATGTGGTCAATACATTGATTGATTCGGAAAATGAAAAACGAAAAATGCAAGGATTACCCGAAGATTTTCGTTTCGACGAAATCAGAATAGAATTGGCGCGGGAATTAAAAAAGAACGCCAAAGAACGAGCAGAACTGACCACGAATGTCAATTCAGCTAAGCTTCAGCACGAGAAAATTTTCAAACAACTTCAATCCGAGTTCGGAATAAAAAATCCGACACGCAACGATATTATTCGTTATAAACTCTACGAAGAATTGAAAAACAACGGCTATAAGGATTTGTACACCAATACTTATATTCCACGAGAAATACTATTCAGTAAGCAAATAGATGTTGACCATATTATTCCTCAAGCTAAGTTATTTGACGATAGCTTTTCGAATAAAACCGTTATTTATCGCAAAGATAATTTGGAAAAGAAAGACAGAACGGCTTTTGATTACATCGAAGATAAATACGGAAGTGAAAAGGCTGAAGAATTCTTGCAACGGGCTGAAAATCTATTTAACCTTGGAAAGAAGAATAAGGAAGAAGGGATTTCTAAAGCCAAGTATCAGAAATTGCAGAAACGGGAAAGCGAAATTGGTGATGGATTTATCGAACGCGATTTACGCGACAGCCAATATATTGCCAAGAAAGCAAAAAACATGTTGCTCGACATAAGTCCTTATGTTGTTTCAACCACAGGGAGCATTACCGACCGCTTACGCGAAGACTGGGGTTTAATCAACATTATGCAAGAACTAAACTTCGAAAAGTTCAAGCAATTAGGTCTGACCGAAATGGTGGAAAAAAAGGATGGTTCTTTCAAGGAACGAATTGTAGATTGGAGCAAACGTAACGACCATCGTCATCATGCAATGGATGCGTTAACCGTAGCTTTTACCAAGCACAATCACATTCAATACCTGAATTATTTGAATGCACGAAAAGATGAAAAGCACAAGCAACATGGAAACATTATAGGTATTGAAGCCAAAGAAACAGAGTTGGTGACCGATAGCGACGGAAATAGGAAGCGGAAATTCAAATCGCCATTGCCTAATTTCCGTCAAACGGCAAAAGAGCATTTGGAAAATGTATTGGTATCGCATAAAGCGAAGAATAAAGTCGTTACTAAGAATAAAAACAAATTCAAAACATCTAAAGGAGAAAAGGTAAAAATAGAATTGACGCCCCGCGGACAACTACATAAAGAAACTGTTTATGGTAGGATAAAACAGCCCGTCGTAAAAATGGAAAAAGTTGGAACTAAGTTTGATTTGGAAACAATCCTTACAGTGAGCAATCCGACTTACCGAATGCTATTACAGAAACGATTGGAAGAAAATAATAATGACCCAAAGAAAGCTTTCGGAGGGAAAAATGTCTTAGCAAAGAATCCTATTTATTTGGATGAGGCAAAAACTCAAACAATTCCTGAAACCTTAAAGTTAGTTTCTTATGAAGCCGATTACACGATTCGCAAAGATATCACTCCTGATTTAAAAATTGACAAAGTAATAGATGTCGGACTTCGTCGGAAATTAGAAGAAAGATTGAAGAAATACAATGGAAATGCTAAAGAAGCTTTTACCGACTTGGACAAAAATCCGATTTGGCTTAATGAAGAGAAAGGTATATCCATAAAACGAGTTACCATAAGCGGAGTAAAAAATGCAGAATCTTTGCATCATAAAAAGGATCATATAGGAAAAGCGATTTTGGACGAAGATGGTAATAAAATACCTGTTGACTTTGTCAGCACAAGCAACAATCATCACGTAGCTATCTACAGAGATGCGGATGGCAATTTGCAAGAAAGAGTAGTATCTTTGTTTGATGCTGTGCAATTGGTAAATGCCGGAGAGCCGGTGGTTGACAACACATATAATCAAGGCTTAGGATGGCAGTTTTTATTCACAATGAAGCAAAACGAGTATTTCGTTTTCCCTAATGACAAAACCGGATTCAATCCAAATGAAATAGATTTATTAGATCCGAAAAATTATAAGCTGATTAGTCCGAATCTGTTTAGAGTTCAGAAATTATCAACGAAGAATTATATGTTTAGACATCATTTAGAAACAAGTGTTGAAGAAAATAAGGCACTTGTAAATATAGCTTACATAAATATTAGAAGTACAAATTCTATTGAAAATATCATCAAAGTTCGTATCAATCATATCGGAGAAATTGTAAAAGTAGGAGAGTACTAAGTTATTTACATTAGAAAAATCCGATACAAAATCGGCAATGTTTTATTTGATTTCGATGAAATTATTTATAAAAACTATGATGTTAAATAAAACATTGCCTACGGAATTTAATATATTGGTGATTTTATTTAAAACATTACCGTTGAAATTTAAAAAATAGCCATTGTTGAATATAAAATTGTGATTTTCTAAAAGAAAACGGTTGAAGTTATAAATTACATCGACAGTTATTTAAGTAACATCGGCATTGTTTTGCCGTAAATCAACATTAAACTTTATCATTATGAAAAGATCTTTTAGAGTAGTGCTTCCAAGAAAACTATTGGAAGTAATTGCATTAGCAAATAGAATCATAGCTAAGCATAAATCGGAAGGAGCAAATTCTCCTTTAAGTTTGTTACAAGACAACAATTGGAATGAAACGGAATCTATCGTAAGCGAATGTCTAAAAAACCACCAAGAAGCAGAAGAATATGGGCGCAAAATGGAGGAATTGTATCGGGCACGCGATGCGAAACTTAAGCAGATAGATGGCTCGATTAAGGCAAGTCGCGACTTGCTTATGGGTGTCTATCGCGAAACACCGAAGAAAATGGGCGACTGGGGTTTTGATATTGACGACTCTGTCCGCCGCGCGAAGAAATAGCAATACCGAACAATGGCTATGAGGAATGATGGCGTGA
Source organism: Paludibacteraceae bacterium (assembly GCA_036744815.1). Taxonomy (GTDB): domain Bacteria; phylum Bacteroidota; class Bacteroidia; order Bacteroidales; family Paludibacteraceae; genus H1. The sequence continues at coordinate 2,938 of DAIOHI010000134.1, read as the reverse complement.
TTTGCCGTCGCGCTATCATTCCTCCTTTTTCGAATCAAACAGACAATACTATGATAAAAAAGACCCTTTATTTTGAGAATCCGGCTTATCTCAGTATGAAGAATAGCCAACTGGTCATTAAACTTCCGGAAGTGGTTTCGAACGATAGTCTGCCCGAATCTTTCAAGCAGGAAAGTATCAAGACAATTCCCATAGAAGATATCGGTATCGTTATTTTGGACAATAAGCAAATCACCATTACGCATGGATTGCTCGAAGCATTACTCAACAACAACGCTGCCGTTATTACCTGCGGAAGCAACCGGATGCCCATCGGTCTGCATCTGCCTTTAGAAGGAAATACTACACAAAGCGAACGTACTCAAGCGCAAATCGACGCTTCTCTTCCGTTGAAAAAACAATTGTGGCAACAGACCGTTCAGGCAAAAATAACGAATCAGGCTTATGTACTTGATACCTGTCGTGGCGAGGTGGTTAAGAATATGCTTGCTTGGGTGCGTGATGTGAAAAGCGGCGACAGCGATAATCTCGAAGGACGAGCGGCAGCTTATTATTGGGCAAATATGTTTCGTGATATCGATGGTTTTCGTCGTGGACGAGAGGGTATTCCTCCCAACAATCTCTTGAATTATGGATATGCTGTGCTTCGTGCCGTTATTGCTCGTTCGCTTGTTTCCAGCGGACTCTTTCCCGCTCTTGGCATTCATCACCACAATCGTTACAATGCTTATTGCCTGGCTGACGATGTGATGGAGCCTTATCGTCCTTTTGTTGACAAATTGGTTGTGGAAATCATCGATAGCGGCAGGGATTTTAATGATTTATCCAAAGAAATAAAGATGAAGTTATTGGGCATTCCTGTGCTCGATGTGATTATAAACGGTCAGCGCAGCCCCTTGATGGTGGCAGCTCAACAGACTACTGCGTCACTTGCTCGTTGCTATTTGGGCGAGATACGAAAGATAGCCTATCCAAGTTTTGAATAAAATAAATGGAACGTTTTAGCGAATATCGAATTATGTGGGTACTGGTGCTTTTCGATTTGCCGACCGAGACCAAGAAAGAACGGAAGATTTATGCCGACTTTCGAAAGAAACTGTTAAATGATGGTTTTACCATGTTTCAGTTTTCGATTTACCTGCGTCATTGTCCAAGTCAGGAAAATGCCGACGTGCATATTCGTCGTGTCAAAAGCTTTATTCCGGAAAAAGGGCAGATAGGAATTTTGTGTATTACCGATAAACAATTTGGGCGAATGGAGCTTTTCCAAGGTAAAAAAGAGAAAGCCGTCAGCACTCCTTATCAGCAATTGGAATTGTTTTAGCATAAAAAATCCCGCTTTATCGGCGGGATTTTTTATGATTAACAGCCCTTTTTTTATTTCT
>DAIOHI010000134.1:0-1532 GCA_036744815.1 Paludibacteraceae bacterium | reverse complement strand
CAGACAAGTGCATAGGCATTGCACAGACACTGCTGTAATAATCAAGTCAAAGATACAATTCTGAAAGCAAATCACAACCATTATAACGACGTAAACAAAAAGGATTTTGCTGTAATAATCAAGTCAAAGATACAATTCTGAAAGCAAATCACAACAGAATAAAAGTAAACATCAACAGGAACTTGCTGTAATAATCAAGTCAAAGATACAATTCTGAAAGCAAATCACAACTTTACCGTTTATAATATATATTTCACCTATGCTGTAATAATCAAGTCAAAGATACAATTCTGAAAGCAAATCACAACTATTGGCTCTCTATACAAATTCATATTCTGCTGTAATAATCAAGTCAAAGATACAATTCTGAAAGCAAATCACAACGATTTAGATATTTTCAAAACAATACTCGTTGCTGTAATAATCAAGTCAAAGATACAATTCTGAAAGCAAATCACAACACATATCTATATTCTGCGCAAAAAATAAATGCTGTAATAATCAAGTCAAAGATACAATTCTGAAAGCAAATCACAACGATTTTTTAGGTGTTTACGCTATGCGAGTGGCTGTAATAATCAAGTCAAAGATACAATTCTGAAAGCAAATCACAACTTCGATCTGTGCGCATATCGACGACTTGAGCTGTAATAATCAAGTCAAAGATACAATTCTGAAAGCAAATCACAACCTCAGCTCTTATAGCTTTAGTTTTTGCGAGCTGTAATAATCAAGTCAAAGATACAATTCTGAAAGCAAATCACAACACAGATTTTAAATTTATGTTCAAAATAGGAGCTGTAATAATCAAGTCAAAGATACAATTCTGAAAGCAAATCACAACATGCGACAAAAAAGATGACTAAGTTAGTGGCTGTAATAATCAAGTCAAAGATACAATTCTGAAAGCAAATCACAACGACCGTCGTAGAATAATAACTGATCTTGCAGCTGTAATAATCAAGTCAAAGATACAATTCTGAAAGCAAATCACAACTATGTGCTGAAAGCTAAAATTATCGCCTTTGCTGTAATAATCAAGTCAAAGATACAATTCTGAAAGCAAATCACAACAACTTTGTTTTCGTTGCTTAGTGCTTCGAAGCTGTAATAATCAAGTCAAAGATACAATTCTGAAAGCAAATCACAACGCTTTCTCTATCGCTCGCCCTACCTCGATAGCTGTAATAATCAAGTCAAAGATACAATTCTGAAAGCAAATCACAACTTATCGAGCAAGCTATAATTGGCAAAACCAATCCTGTAAATAATATTAAATGAACCCTGTAAATTTAACACTTACGAGATTTTTGTTTTTACTATTGACGAATATACTTTTGTGTTGTAAATTGGGATATTATTACCTTATTGTAAGTCAAGGTAAGAGTAAAGCTTTTTGGATATCTTGGTAGTTTGATAAACGTGAGATTAAGTCATCATAACCGTGTGCAGAGCAGCAGTTTTTCATTATTTCGATTTTTTCTATAAGATACTTTCTTCGTTTAACCCTTGCGGACTCTCGAATATAGTCA
>DAIOHI010000133.1:0-6873 GCA_036744815.1 Paludibacteraceae bacterium | reverse complement strand
TTGCAAATAAACATCTGTTAATTTCACCATTTCGCCAGCTGAAGGTAAATACCACTCACCCAGTGTTCCTGTCGGCACATCATAGGCTTCCACGTATTTAAATGCTGAAGATGAATTCCAGTCTCTTGTTCGCCAAGTTTCGTTCACATTCCAAGCGGGAATTTTTATATCATTCACGTAGCCAAGCATAGTTTGAGTATTAGATTTTCCATTCATATCAGCTTTAGCTATTGTCGAACTGCTAATATCAGGAAGAGGAGTTGTGAAAGAGCTTCCACTCCAAGTTTTACCACTTCCGATATGACGTCCTAAAATCAACATAGACCTATTAGTGGATGCGGGATCTATATAAAACACAACTCCTTGTGCAATAGCTTTATTTGGATCAGGGAATCCATTCACTAAAGTAGCTGTAAGATTTCCATTATTCAATGTATATACGGGCTTTACAATTGTATCGTTTCCGCCATTAATTCCTTTGTAATAAATATCTCCAATACTTGCTACATAAGAACCCGGAATTGTCGTCGGAGATGGAGCTCTCTTTGCTGCCATATTGTTTTCTACAATACAATTTTGCACAATTCCACCATCAATCAACACACCACCTCCAGCAGCATTTAATGCAATGTTTGATGTCGCGTCGTAAGCATAACCTTTAGTAAGTATAAATCCATCCAAAACTCCACGAACTGTAGCAACTCGATGTTCGTAGTTCGCGTCTAAAATAGATTGCCGTGCAGTGCTTGCCACTCCCGGATATATTCGTTGCGACTCGGACGTAGCATTAACAGGAAAACCACCAACGACAACAACACCTGCCGGAACAACGATTTCGGTTTCTTTATATGTGCCTGCAGCAACCCAAATAAGAGTTCCTGATGCAGCACCCGACAGAGCTGAAGTTAGGGATGAATAATTTGTTGCTCCGGCTATTGTCGAAGTGAAATTTACAGTTCTGTTAGGCGTTTGCGAATATATAGCAGGCGTTGTAAATAATATAAGCAGCAGTAAAAATTTTAAATAAAGTTTAAACTTAGTGCTTCTTGTGTCTTTTTTAATTTTAATACTCATATTGTAAGTTTGATAAATCCATATAGTGAAATATAAAATTGCTATTTAAATTGTTATTTTTACAAAGTTGTAGATACTACATTTCAGTCAGCAACACAAATGAATCCCCTTGACCAAAAAGGGCAAAACATAAGCATCATACTGAAAAATATGTATGAAGAAAAAGGGTTAACCTACGGAAATAAAACCGTAATTAACATAAGGTGCTGGCTTATTTAGGTGAAATTTGCTGTTAACTATTTCCTTTGCTTAATGAGGCTTAGCTGAAATAGCTAATTTCTTAGGTTTTTGTAAAAGCTCAAAATGATTTTTATCTCACTTTAAATTATCGAATCGGAATTAATATTTTTTTGCTGGTGATCTTTTTTTTCGAGAGAAATCATGCATCATCTTCGATGCGCGTCTTTTTACTAATTTTTCTTGCTGGTTGTATTTTCTCTCGAAACTTATTCGATAATTGCTTTGTCTAAAAAAGTTGGTTAAAAAATTTTATCTTGTGATTTTCGCTGCAAAGATAATTCAGTTTTTTAATATAAAATCAAAAAAAAACAAAAAATATAAATAGAACTATGCTATGTAAATATAGAAGTCTACTATTAAATCACTGAAACGCTGCATTTACCACCAACACTGCATTGTTTTACAATAACTTACCTCTCAATAAACAATAACATTCTCTACAAATAAAATTAAGAGCAATATATGACAGTTACAGAATAATAATTAAGGGAACTATCTGTTTTATGGAAGATGATTGAAAATATTTTCATCCTATCTGTTTATTTATAATTCGAATTATTTCGCTTATAATAAAAGAAAAGAGTATTTTTGTTTTTCATCAAAAATCAACCTATTTTCACCATCACTTTTTAATGAAAAAACGCATTATCATATCCGTTACCAGTGATTTAGTTACCGATCAGCGAGTTCTTAAAGTAGCAAATAGCTGTTATCAAAATGGATTTGAATTGCTCTTAGTTGGAAGACAGTTGAGAAATAGCCTGTCTCTAAAATTGCCTTTCCCCTATCTTCGCATGCGTTTGCTATGTAATAAATCTGCTTTTTTCTACGCGGAATATAATATTCGTTTATTTTTTCTATTATTGTTTTCGCGCTTCGATATACTTTTATCTAATGACACCGACACATTACCCGCTAATTATTTTGTTTCAAAAATTCGTAAAAAGAAATTACTTTTCGATGCACACGAATTATTCCCCGAAGTACCAGAATTGACCGATCGACCTCGGATAAAACGAATTTGGGAATCTATCGAAGACCGTATTTTCCCGAAATTGAAATATAGCTACACCGTATGCCATTCTATAGCTGATTATTATTACAATAAATATGGAATTTCGATGAAGGTCATTCGAAATGTGCCCTATTATCGATTTTCGAAAAAATCTCTATTAGAGGAAATTTATTCTAATAAAAAAGTTATTATTTATCAAGGTTATCTGAATATAGGACGCGGATTGGAGTGGGTAATCGATGCAATGCCGTTTATAGATAATGCAGTCTTGATAATTATTGGTTGTGGAGATATTGAGCAAGATTTAAGAAACAAAGTGCAATCAATGCAGCTGGAGGATAAAGTTCTGTTCAAAGGAAAAATGGAACCGGACAAATTACATGAATACACACCTTTGGCCGATGTCGGTCTGTGTTTGCTCGAAAATAAAGGTTTAAGCTATTATTTTTCGCTCCCGAATCGTATCTTTGATTATATTCAGGCAGGCGTTCCGGTTTTAGCTACTCGTTTTCCCGAAATTGAAAACATTGTCGAAACCTACAATAGTGGAGTATTGATTGATCATTATGAACCGGAATATTTAGCTGCGACGATAAAAAACATGTTTGATAAAACTATCGACAAAGAAGCTTTCAGAGCAGCCGCTAAGGAATTATGTTGGGAAAATGAAGAGAAAATATTATTAGATTTATTAAACGAATAAACAGATGCTTTCTATTTTAATTCCTGTATATAACTATAATATTACTGCTTTGGTCAAGGATTTGCAGCACCAAGCAATGGAAACTGCTGTTGACTTCGAAATAATTGTTTTAGAAGACGGCTCGACAAAGTATTTAAACGAAAATAATAGTATTAAAGATTTACCTTTTATCAAGTATGAAGTTTTGTCAAAAAATATTGGACGATCAGCTATTCGAAATTATCTGGCAGATATGGCAAAATACGATTCTCTGCTTTTTTTAGATTGTGATGCCGAAGTTAATTCTCCTTTGTTTATTCAGCGTTATCTTCCTTTTTGTAAAACAAACTGCGTGGTAGTTGGCGGAACGGCTTATGACCCAAACAATAATAACCCGAAATACAGTCTTCGTCTAAAATACGGAAGAGTCCGAGAAGCTCGAACGGCATTGGAACGAGAAAAACATAATTCTTTTTCAACATTTAACTTTCTTATTTCTTCTGAAATTTTCAAAAAAATAAGATTTAACGAAATTTTAAATGGATACGGTCATGAAGACAGTCTTTTTGGATATGAATTACAAAGAACTGGAGTCACAATTTATCAAATTGAAAATTCGATCATTCATAAAGGATTAGATGAAAACTCTGTTTTTTTAAGGAAATCGAGAGAAGCAGCATTTAGTCTATACAGGCTTTATTCTTCCAGAGAGTTTTCTTTTTTAGTCAAAGATTCAAAATTATTACAAGCTTTTGTTCGTGTGAAAAATTGGAAAATGGATTATTTTTTAGCTTCTATATTCTCTATTTTACAATCAAAAATCGAAAAAAAACTTTCTAAGAAAAATCCCTCTCTTAAGCTATACGATTTATACAAACTCGGTTTCATTTGCAAAATATCTCGCAACAAATGACAAGTTGTCAGCCCAAACCATTTCCTTTTTAATAAAAAGCGGACGGTATCCTGCCTAAATTGGCAGAAATCTGTATTGGCACGAAATCTGCAAAAGAGAGTTTGTCATCAATTTTACATATTTAATTAAACAATATAAATTTAAAATTACAGAATTATGAACATTAAACCATTGGCAGATCGCGTGCTTGTGAAACCCGCACCGGCAGAGGAAAAAACAATAAGCGGAATTATTATTCCCGATTCGGCAAAAGAAAAACCATTGAAAGGTGAAATTCTTGCGGTTGGGCAAGGTACAAAAGATGAAGAAATGTTGCTTGCTGTGGGGAATGCAGTGTTGTACGGAAAATATGCCGGAACTGAATTGGAGTGGGAAGGCGAAAAATATTTGATCATGCGCCAAAGCGATGTGCTTGCTATTATCGGATAAGCGCAAAATAAAATCAAATTAAATCATAAAAATAATTATATTAAAATATTATGGCAAAAGAAATTCTTTATAATCTGGATGCTCGCGATCAATTGAAAAAAGGAGTTGATGAGTTGGCAAACGCAGTAAAAGTAACGCTTGGTCCTAAAGGTCGTAACGTTATTATCGAAAAAAAATTCGGTGCACCGCACATCACAAAAGATGGTGTAACGGTAGCAAAAGAAATTGAATTAGAAGATCCGTTTCAAAATCTTGGAGCGCAATTGGTAAAAGAAGTTGCGTCGAAAACAGGCGACGATGCCGGTGATGGAACTACTACCGCTACTGTTTTAGCTCAATCAATTGTTAACGTTGGATTGAAAAACGTAACAGCCGGAGCAAACCCGATGGATTTGAAACGCGGTATCGACAAAGCAGTTGCTGCTGTTGTAAAAAGCATCGCGTCACAATCGAAAGAAGTGGGCGACAATTACGATAAAATCGAGCAAGTAGCTTCTATCTCGGCAAACAATGATTCGGAAATTGGTAAACTTATTGCTGATGCTATGCGCAAAGTGTCGAAAGACGGCGTTATTACTATCGAAGAAGCAAAAGGAACCGATACAACCATCGAAGTTGTAGAAGGAATGCAATTTGATCGTGGATATATTTCTCCATATTTTGTAACTAATACAGAAAAAATGGAAGTGGAAATGGAGAAACCTTATATTTTGATTTACGATAAAAAAATCTCTAATTTAAAAGAATTACTCCCAGTATTAGAACCTGCCGTTCAATCCGGTCGTCCTTTATTGATTATTGCTGAAGATGTTGACAGCGAAGCATTGACAACTTTAGTTGTAAACCGCTTACGCGCTCAATTGAAAATATGCGCAGTAAAAGCTCCCGGATTTGGCGATCGCCGCAAAGAAATGTTGGAAGACATTGCCATTTTGACAGGCGGAATCGTTATTTCAGAAGAAAAAGGAATTCAGCTCGAAAAAGCCACATTGGAAATGCTCGGAACTGCCGAAAAAGTTACCGTTGATAAAGACAATACTGTTATTGTAAACGGAGCCGGCAAAAAAGAAGCTATCTCTAACCGCATTGGTCAAATAAAAACTCAAATTGCCAACACAACATCCGATTACGATCGCGAAAAACTGCAAGAACGCTTGGCAAAATTATCAGGCGGTGTTGCGGTACTTTACGTTGGTGCAGCTTCCGAAATTGAGATGAAAGAGAAAAAAGACCGTGTTGACGATGCTCTGAGCGCAACTCGTGCTGCCATCGAAGAAGGTATTGTTCCCGGCGGCGGCGTTGCTTATATTCGCGCTATCGAAAGCTTGGACGGACTTGAAGGTGATAATGCCGACGAAAAAACCGGTATCGAAATCATTAAACGCGCGATAGAGGAACCTTTGCGTCAAATTGTGATAAACGCAGGAAAAGAAGGCGCAGTTGTTGTTCAAAAAGTAACAGAAGGAAAAGCTGACTTCGGATACAACGCTCGTAGCGACAAATATGAAAACTTCTTCAAAGCCGGAGTCGTTGATCCAGCAAAAGTTACTCGCGTAGCTTTGGAAAATGCTGCTTCTATCGCAGGCATGTTCTTAACAACCGAATGTGTGATTACTGAGAAAAAAGAAGAAAACCCTGTTCCGCAAATGCCAATGGGCGGAGGAATGGGTGGAATGATGTAATCGGAGCTCAAAACAATATTTTTAAATGAGAACAATCGTCGGCAATTTACTTTGTCGGCGATTGTTTTTTTATCAACTTGATTTCAAAAAGCATCAAGCTTATCATTAAATATTTGTGTTATAAAAATTTTAGATGTATTTTTGAAAGCTTTTACATAAACAATCGATTTGATGCTGCGTTTTTCTTTTTTACTTTTACTACTGATTATAGGTAGCACGTCTTTTAACATGTTTGCTGATGATGAGCAATTGATAAAGGAGGTGTATGTGAGCGATAATGATGCGAACTATCGCTATACTTATTTATATAATGAAGGCGGACAAAAAAGACTTGAAACGAAATATCTGCAATCAGGCAGCGAATGGAATCCTTTAAGTCAAATCGAGTGGGTTTTCAGTAACAACAACTGCGTAAAACATATAGAGCGTGAATGGCTAAACGCTAATTGGACAGATAGTTATTTGATAGATTTTAATTATACAAATGCAGTTTTGACATCGGAAGTTCACAGTAAAAACTTGACGCCTTTATATAAAAAGGAATTCACTTATTCGGGAAATTTGGTCAACAAGAAATCAGAATATTCCTACGTAGCCAATAACTGGATATCAACTTCAAATACTGAATATAGTTATTCTTCGACAGAAAAACCAACAATTATTTCTCAAAGCATTTATAATTTATCAACTCAAGCACTTATCGAAGAAAGTGTTTTCAAATATTCATACAACGATAACGATCTGCTCGACAGCCTTCTGATTCAACAAGAAAAAACTTCGGATAGTTTCAAAAACAGTGAACTAAGCACTTTTTTGTACGACGAAGAAAGAAATTTGA
>DAIOHI010000132.1:0-6878 GCA_036744815.1 Paludibacteraceae bacterium | reverse complement strand
TTGCTCTAGCAGCTTTTTTCAAAAGGATGCATCCTTTTTTATTTTGCTGCGGCAGCTTTTACCATGCTCCCTTCTACCTTAGAAATGTTTTCTCGCTAAGTCGCTAAGAACGCAACGTGTTTTTAAGTCTTTATGCTGTTTCTTAGCCTGCTTTGCGTCTTTGCGAGAGTTCTTCTTTTAATGTTGAATTGGGATAAAGCCGATTTTTAAGTTTGCAGAAAGGATATTTTCCTGCCAAGTCCGACGAGGGAATAAAGGCTTATGTTTCCTTAAGATAAATTTCTTTTCGCCAAGTGATATTCGCACAAGTAGACTTGCTCGGGTTGACCGGGGGTAGGAGAGAGCTCCGCTTTCGAAAGGCAATTCAGCGTTGCCAGATCCATTATGGTGGAATATCCCGAACGTGATACGATCTTTTTTGCCCCGAGGAAATAAGCCGCCATTTCATCGGTGGATAGATGCGAAACGAGTGTAAGAGAATCAACCTGATCTATCGTCTTTTCCTTTTGCGGCTGTCCTTTGACGATTAATACTTTTTCCTTTGAATGACGAAAACGCTCGGTCAGTTCCTCTTGGAAAATAGAACGTTGCGGTTCCACACCCGACAGTAGACATACTGTCTCGTAATCTGTATTAGCTTGGCTATGTTCAAGTCCTTCAAAACGTGATAAAATACCGATGAATTCAGCCTTTCCGGATAAAGGATATTTATGGGATAAATCTCCCGAAAGATTAGCTTCGGTGTTTACATCGGGAATCCAGCAGGATGTATAACGATTGATAATCATGCGGTGCGCGCGCCATGCGAAGCCTTCCATCCATTTCAAGCCCGGAGGCATTTTTATCATCAGTTGATGAGTAATATAAACGGAAGGAATCCGACTGTTCCACAAGCCAAATCGGTTGTCGGAAATCACCATATCAATGTCATTTGCCGTCGAAAACTTCTTAAGCCAATGGTGTTCCCGAAAAATAGTGGAAAGGATGCGCGGCATATTTCGGAGCATTGCTCCAATTTGCGATTTTCCGCTGCTGTAACGAATCCGGTAAGAAGGAAGCTCCGTTGACTGCAAGTTGGGGAATTCTTGCCGCAAAAAGGCTAAAGGATAGCCATCCGAGCCAATAATGACCTCATGTCCGTCGGAAATCATTCTGCGGATAAGCGGAACGCAACGGCTGGCATGACCTAAGCCCCAATTGAGCGGACAAACAAGAATTCTCATTGCTTCATAAAGCGACCGGTTGCTTTTGCCGACCACATTTTAGGGATGATTCGTATAAAACCGACCAACAGTTTATTCCACCAACCCGGTATCACGCTTGACTTTCCCTTTATCATGGCGCGGTAGCCTTTCGTAGCGACGTCTTTCGCCGATGGGAGCTGAATGCGATTTACAAGAGAGGTATCGCTTGTGCCGGAGCTTTCCCAAAACTGACTGGCAGTAGGACCCGGACAAACAGCGGTAACACTTACGCCGCTTCCTCGCAGTTCAATGGAAAGAGCATTGCTTAAACTCAACACATAGGCTTTTGTCGCAAAGTATGCCGCCATATAGGGACCGGGCAAATAGGCTCCTACGGAAGCGACATTCAGTACTTTCCCTTTCTTTCGGGCGATCATAGCGGGTAGGAAAAGCTTTGTAAGCTCTGTAAGAGCATTGATGTTGACGGCAAGCATTCCTTCCGTTTTCGTCCAGTCGCAATCTGCAAAGGCTCCGCTTTGACCGAATCCGGCATTGTTTATCAAATAATCTACCTCTATGTTCTTTGCCCTCACTTCGTCAAACAATTCTTGCGCGGCATTAGGCGCAGCCAGATCCTTTCCTATTACCTCTACCGAAATAGCGTATTTGCTTTCGAATTCCAGCTTTATCTCCTTCAGCTTTTGAATGTTTCGCGCAACAACGATAAGATTTCCTCCTTTTTCAGCGTGAATTTTTGCCAACTCCAAGCCGATACCACTCGAAGCGCCTGTGATTAATGCGGTCATAATCTAATAGTTTACAAGTTATTTCTCTTCGATTTTGAAAAAATAGAAAAACTGCTTTTCAGCCTTTTTTGTCAACACTTCGATGTTCAGCATATCCGAAGCTTCGGATATATCAAGGATCTTTCCGTCTTTATACAGTATATTAATATTGTCGTCCTTCGAGTTGTAGGTGTCCGTACCAACGATCTTTTCTCCCATAAAATAGGCTGCTTCCTGAGGACTTATGCCGAAATGCGAGCTGTATAATTCGCTGTATTCGGCACGTTTTTGCTCGGTAGGGATGGCGCGCGTGTCGAGCTTATACAGTCGTCGATTGACGAAAGACTTACAAAGAGTTGAAAGTACCGGATCAGAATCGTTTTCCCATGTCTTAATGGCGCAGAGGATATCCGAATCATCCAACATGGCAAAGTAATCCAAGGCTTCCGGCGATGTTTTAAAATCTGCTTTCGTTACTTCCTTATACAAGAAATAATGCAGCGCGGGGGAAGTGAAAAGTTGCTTTCCTGACAGGGCTAATTCTTTTGCTCTTTTCAAGATATTTACCAAAAGCATCTCAGCTCCGACCGATGTTTTATGCAGATAAACCTGCCAATACATCAAGCGTCGCGCAACCAAGAACTTTTCGATGGAATAAATGCCTTTAGCCTCCACCATCAATTGATCGTTGCGCACATTAAGCATCTTAATGATACGAGCCGAGCCGATCATACCTTCGCTCACACCGCAGAAGAAGCTGTCGCGGCTCAGGTAATCGAGTCTGTCCATGTCCAACTGTCCGGAAACAAGTTGATGCAGGAACTTTTTGGAATATTGATTCGTGAAAATTTGAAGAGTCAAATCCAGCTTTCCATTGCTTTCTTCGTTGATTCTATCCATCAGCCAAAGAGAAATTTCTTCGTGCTGAACGCCTTTTACCAAACTATGTTCCAAGGCATGCGAAAAAGGTCCGTGACCGATGTCGTGCAACAAAATAGCAGTTCGCGCGGCATTTTCCTCTTCTGCACTAATTTCCTGACCTTGTTGTCGGAGTTGAGCAATAGCCTCACCCATCAAGTGCATAGCGCCAAGCGAATGCAGCAGGCGTGTGTGTTGCGCTCCGGGATAAACAAAGGACGAAAGACCAAGTTGCTTAATGCGGTTCAAGCGCTGAAAATAGGGATGCTGGATGATTTCCAGTAAGAAATCATTCGCTATGTTTATAAATCCGAATACCGGATCGTTGATAATTTTTCGCTTATTCTTTTCCATCTCAATGGCTTTTCCTATCAAATAATAGAAACAAAGATAATCATTATCGATTATAAGTATTCAATTATGATTATATATTGCTAAGTAACTAAGAAAGCCGTGATTTGTAACGAAGCCTTTGTTTCTTGTAAGTAAAGACTTTTCTGAAAATGAAAAATCATGAATGAAATCAGAAAATAAATGCTTACTTTTGCAGCTCGAAAGGCTCCGTAGTTCAGCTGTATAGAACGTCAGAATATATTTACTACCCCATAGAATCAGCCACTTATATATAGCTATCTAACAATCATCAAACAAAACATCCAGTAATTTCACAACTACCGGGAAATGGGTTTGCTAATTTTCATCTTATTTTTTCTTTTTAGAGGTTGATTTTGTCTTAACAATTTTCCCACCTTTCGCGTAACGAAATCCTTTTTTCAGTGTCCCGTTGGCTTTTAAGCCTTTTTTTGTTGTTTTTGTTGCCATATTTTATTTGATTTATAATGAAATATTTAATACGTAATAATAAGGAGATGTTTTTGTCATAGCTTTATAGATAAGATATAGACCTATATGTCCTTCGTACTTAAATTCGGTATCCAGTTCTTTATTCATCAAGGAAACGATTTGTTTTGATGTAAGCGCTTTCGATAGTTTTCTTGATAACACTTTTTCTGCCTGAATAGAGTTTGGACGCAGCTTTGAAACGTAGATATTTTTATATGTTTTTACCTTTGTTGCCATAATGAGAATATTTAGTTGCAAATTACCTCTTTTAATTTCTTCACATCCGCTTTTATTTCTTCTGTGTTATCGAGTATCTTTTTATTTGTTAGAATCAATGTATCTGTTTTTGTGAGTATCTCTTTAGTTACCTGATAAACTGTGTCCACTTTAGCCGGAAGCGATTTCAGACTATCAAGTTTGATGTTTGCTTCAATCAGCTCGTTACGTTGCAGTTCTATTTTGGCGTTCAATTCGCCATCTTGCACCTTTTTAGCATAATAAACACCTCCGGCAGCACCGCCCCCGAAACCGATCATTATTGCTAGGATAATTCCTAAAATTGTTTCCATTCTGTTTTTCATTTATGTTTCTATAATCTGTCTTAGTTTACAATCGGGGACTGAACATGTTTTGGACTGAAAAGTCTTACGTTCACGTTTTAATATAGCAAATTCGCGTTCCAACTTTTCAATTTTTACCTCAAGTTCCTTATAAGATTTCCGGCTATCGTCCTTTTCTTCTTTCAATATTCGCTTATCCTCTCGTAAGTCGATAATCGTTTCTTGATACACTTCTTGTACCTCTTTCATTGCTTCCGCTTGTGCTTTCTTTCGGGTTGATTTCAACGTAAAAAAGAAAGTAGCTGGGATAGATACTAAAAGGGTTATAAAAGCTATAATTATTTGTGTCCAATCTATCATCCTATAGTTATTTGTGTGTAATTTAATGTTTTAAAAGCACTAATAGCTGTGAGTTCCGGACTATTAATATCCGCTAAAAATCTAAATTTCCAATCAGCACATTCTTCGGAGACGAGAGGCTGAAAAAAGTCCGAAGTGAAGTTTCTTTCAGGAATATTTCTTATGAATAAATCCACATATAGATGAGAGCGATCCAAATCTCCATTGGAAGGTTGATATATAGGACGAATAACTACCTCTATTATGCAGTGTGCTAAATAGCCGGGAGAGTCGAGTGAATAGCCTACTCGAAGCCACTCCAATAGATCATACATAGGATCAGGATCATACGATGTATCGAATATTCCATCAAATGAATCGTAGACGTAGCCCATAGCATTATAATAGATATGAAAGTGAAACGGTAGTTGAAAATTATTCCAATTAGTAATAAGATCTTCCCACGTATTATACCCGGCAGCCGCATTTTCTATAAGTGCTATTTTCTCCAGTATAACACTCATCAATTCATCGGTATTTTTCGCTATAATAATATTAGGAGTCTCTACGCTTGTATTCAATTGAACCATCTTATTGTATACCGGAACAATATTTCCGTTAAGCTTTATCGCTTCTATAACATTTTCCTGTGCATTTGACGGAGCGTGAGCTGCTTGGCTGTGTCCGTAGGCTATTTTCCCTCTGTCGCCTCTATACGCGTTCGCTGATGCCTCGCCAAGTATCAACCCTGAGGCAATCTCAACATAAGTACTGCCGCTCCATCTATATGTTTTATTCTGATAATCTCCCACGGATAGAACTACATATATTTTCCCGCTTTCAGGAGTAAGAGCAGCCCCTCCTTCCGTAAGAGAGAGCCAACCTGCAGAAAGAGCCGTACCCACAACATGGGCATCAAGCACATCATCAACGTAAGAGGGCAGTTGCGAAGATGGAACTTTACCCGACGAGTCAAGCTCCGCGATACCATTAGCCACGCCGATAAGGTTCGAAGATACTTTTCCGGCTATTGCTGTCAATATCGATAGAATTCTATCTTTAAGTGTCATTCTGCTATCCGGATCAATAACAGCTTCCGGTACAGTTACCGGATAGATGGCTTTTTTGTCTTTTATTAATGTGTGTATCTTTCCCATTACAGTATGCCTATTTTTGTTAATTCGGATTTTATCCAAGAGATAAAATCATCGTGTTCTACTACTTCTTCATCTTCTGCGTCTTCCCGCGACTTCCTTGCGAGAGCTGCCGTAAAGCTTGCCACGTCCATAGCCGTTGACAACCCGTAAGCGGTCATTTCGGCTGCGTTAATGGCTTTTTCGCGGTTTACCGGCTTTTCTACCCGAATGGGAAAAGCAACTGTATGCGTGATTTTTTCGTCGTTGTCGTAATAATCTTCCGATTGATGTCCAACGAAAAGCGTTACATATCTGCCTTCATCCAATGACACGAGCTTTCCGTTTTTCCATTTGGAATATATTTTATTTAAATCCTCTTCGTAAGAGGAGGGAACTTCGGTATGATTAATTGCTTTCATTTATATAGGTCATTTGATTAGAACTTTCTTTAAATATGTATCCGCACTGATTTTCTATTTCGGCTTTCTCGATGGGAAGTATTTCTACTTTTTTATATCGTTTTTCGCATTCTTAAATAAATTGGATGATTCCTTGATAATCCGTCAACTTTTTCTTCTATGCCGATCAGGCATTTTATCCAATTTGCTTGTTTTTGCGCATTATATCTTATCTCGTAATTATATAGGGTAATTTCCTGTCCTATCAAATCTTTTACTTCAATATGACGGGCATCCATATTACGGTTAATCCGTATTTTATTTGTCAGTTCGCTTAATTTCATCGTTCTTTCTGTTTTTTCCATTAAAGAAAAAGCGTCCGCATGCTTGAACTGTCCGAAATAAGAAGCCCAGCTTCTGTTGTTCCTGCATCTTTTGGCTCTGTCTGCCGTGCTTTTTCTAACTCTTACATAGCCTTTGTTGTGCTCACATACGCTTTTGTTGTTTCTATAAAAAACATATCCGCAAAAATCACAAGGCTCGTCAAGTGATTTTATTATAGTTCTTTCCCTTTTCGCCCTTATCTGTAATTCATACCACCAATAATTTTTTATCCTCCATTTTGCAGCGTTCGCCTCCTCTTTTGTTTGAAATGCTAAAAAATTATCATCGGCATATCTGACATAGCAGTCCGACATCCTTTTTGCGAAATAAT
>DAIOHI010000131.1:0-6893 GCA_036744815.1 Paludibacteraceae bacterium | reverse complement strand
TCGCTGCCAAAAGGTACTATGCTTTCGTAAGAACGGCAAGCTTCAGGATTCCGAACAACTTCAACTGTGTAGGATTTATTATACAGAGTAAGTGTAAAAGTGTTTGATCCTACAGTTAAAGCAGCATCTGTTTGGTTTCCAGTGACCGTTGCCGATTCGTAATTTGGAACTCCTTTAATACTAAAAGTGCTGATTTCATAAGGAAGTTCTACCGAATACTCAGTAATGTCAGCATCAAAAGCCGGTGAAAGTATCCCGTTACTGATTTCTATATCTATCATTACAGGGGCTTCGCGAATAACTTTTATTTTGTAGCTTTCGGTGGATACCGAGCGATCGTGCGACCGAGCATAAATTATAAAATTGTTTTCTCCCACATTCAAATTTCTGTCTGACTGATTTCCGGTAACTGTAGCACAATCGTAGCTGGGAATTCCCGTGATGCTGATTTGACTTTTGTCGAAGGGAAGAAGCACTTCATATTCTGTTATTTCTGTGTCAAAAGCAGGAGAAAGGCTTCCTTCGCTAAGTTCTATATCAATTATCGAAGTATTGATTGCATCGGAATAAAGCGAGGTTAGTAATTTAGACCGCTTAAGCGTTAATACATTATTTCCTTCGTTAACGTCTCCTATGGTGATTCCATTTAGTATTGTATTCGGGTCGGAGAAATAGTCTATTCGAGGAAAATATCCTTGGTTATCAAAGTTCGAGTAAGTCATAACCGTAGCAAAATTACCTTCAGAACTTGTGCCTCTCCATCCGTATGAATATGAATACAGACCGTTATTTCCTCCTTGCAGTTTATGATGCGCGCATCCCATATTATGACCTATTTCGTGCACCATTGTAAGGCTGCTGCCAACTTGTTGCACTCTTGATACCGCAAAAGCATAATCAGAAAAGCCATTTTCGTATGTCAATATAAAACCTAATCCTCCATAATCTTCTATTTCTGCAAAAAGCATTACTAAATCAGCCTGGTATTCTTTCCGTATTGTATGAACATCATCCATAACTCCATCTGATGTAGCTTGAAGTTGTCCTAATATTGTATTGGTACTACTGCTTTCTATATAGTCGTTTAGCTCGTAAGAGTGAACCAAATTGAAAGTGATACCAGTTTGTGAGTTTATCATAACCTGATTAGCTCTTTCCATAGCGATAGTAATTACGTTATCAATACCTCCTTTCGATTCTCCCCATTGTTTGGCTGCTGTTGTGTAGGGGATTAATATGTCAATGGTGATAGCTGAATTCAATTCAGCCAAACCACAAGCCGACAAAGCTCCTGGCAGAGTTTCATTACCGGCTATAACTGTTGCTTCAATGGGATGAGATTTGTTTTCCGAATTTGTGTTTAGCAAAAATGATGGTGCCGATGTCGTTGGAAGTATTTCTTCGCAAGGCAGTTCATCCTTTCTTAATGTTGAGGTTTTGTAATTGTATAGGTGGGTTTTACTTCCTTTCTTTGAAGTGATAAATGATTCTTGAGAATCGAGTATGTCGCTATAAATAGCAATGTCCGAATTTGATACGGAAATGTAGCAATAATCAAAATTTGCACCTTCAATTTTAGCTGTAATTCCTATGCTGCCATTGTTGTAATGAGTCACATTGTTTATAATGCTTTTGTATTGCTTTCCTTCGAAAAAATCGAGCAGTAAAATATCCCCTTCGTTTCCTTTGTCAAGCGATTTTAATTGAGGGTTGAAATCAAATTCGCGAGCTTGTTCCGATTTTCCATAATTAGTTACTTCTCCTTTAGAAATGAAGGACGAAGTTCTCAAACTAAGATGTTCATTGTTAATGTTTATTGTTCGTTGCGCAAACGCCCAATTGGGAGCGAACAATGAAAATAGAACAAATATGCCGAATAGTTTCACGTATCTATTAAGGGCTTTAGGACTGTAATTTAGAAATAATTGAGACAGTAAACTTTTTTTCTTCATAATCAGTTAAGTTAAAATGTTTGTTAGGTTTATTTGAAATAATAAAAACTCTTTCGATATAAATAAAACAATCCATGCAAAGGCATATTTACAATACAACAAGGATAAATATATTGTCGTAACTACAAGAATAGCTTGCTGCAATTATATTTACTGCTTATTTTGGATAGAATAAATGAATAATAACCAAAAAATCAGGCTGGCTTGGTTATTTAGAAGAGATGTCTGTGTTGTAGAAAAAATTGAAAAGTTTATAATCAGATTTAATCATAAACTTTTCAATTGTAAAAATGATGTGTACAAAGGTATAAAATTTATTTTGTTTTGCGGCAGTTTTAAAATATCAAAAATCCTATTTTTGATAAGCCACTTTTATTACTTCGTCGCCGCAACTAACAAAATATATACCGCGAAGGGGGAGATTTATTATTTCATCTCTGCTTTTGGCAATGTCGCTATAGATAATAGAGCCAAGTGCATCGTAAACCGTCCATGCTTTACCTTTGCTTAGTCCACTCACTTGTAATTCTCCGTTATGTATTTCGGCTTTCAACACGACAGTTTTCGTTTGTGTTACTGCTGTAGCATAGTCTTCTATTGTTATTTTCAGCGAGTTTTTGCTTAACATTTCGCAAGTAGAAGCTTGCACTTCGGTTAGCGTCGTATAGTTTTCTATATTGCTGTCAGCAGAATAAGAAAATCCATAAACACGATATTCTCCTCTTGATAAGTTTCTGAAATCTCCTGTAGAACTTAGGCTTACAATAGCATCGTTAATTTGGTCAACGGCGATGTATGTATAAGCTGTGCCGTTGGGGATTTCGGACTCTGTATAGTGTATGCCTGATTCCTTGTTCGTAATAGAAATATCTAATGGGTTTTGTGGTTTGCTGGAATTTTCCGTCGCTCTTATATAGTAAGAAGTATTTGCCTCTAATGTTAGGGTAAGACTATTTCGCGGATAATAGCTCGTTCCTTCTCCCGACCAATAGGCAGATGAATTTATAAAGCTTTCGCAAGAGGGTGTTTCTGCATCGAATATTGTTAATATAAGTGCACGACTGGCATCGAAAGTATAATTGCCTTTCTTCGTTACTTTTATTGTCGCTGTACCTAAATTAACGCTTTTATTACCATTATAATGACAGATGTTGGATGTGTTGTTTTCTCGTAAATAAATATGCGATCCTTTTTTGGGCATATCCAATGTTAACGTATTGCCATAATTTGTTAGAGGAGCTGCCGGGCTTAAGTTCAGATTTAACTCTTCGCTTCCGGCTTGCGTTGCAATGTCGTTGCCAAAAGGAGCTATGCTTTCATAAAAACGACACACTTTAGCTTCTCGAATCACTTTTATCTTGTATTTTTTTGTAGATACTGATGAGTCGTGCGACCGTGCAGAAATTTCAAAGTTGTTTTCTCCTACATTCAATGCTTTTTCCGACTGATTTCCGCTAACTATCGCGCAGTCGTAATTCGGAATTCCCACTATGCTGATCTGATTTTCATTGTAAGGAAGAATTACTTCGTATTCTGTTGTGTCGGCATCAAAGGCGGGAGAAAGTCTTCCTGTGCTAAGTTCTATATCACTTATAGAAGTGTTGATTACATCTGAATAAAGCGAAATTAAGCGTTTGCTGCGTCTAAGTGTCAATGCGTTATTTCCTGATACGGCATCTCCCAGCGCAACTCCATGCAATATTATGTCGGGATCGGAAAAATAATTGATTCGAGGAAAATCTCCCGCATTATCGAAATTTGGATAAGTCATAATCGTAGCGAAATTTCCGATAGTCGCATTTGTTCCTCTCCATCCGTAAGAATATGAATACAATCCACTGCTGCCGTTTTGCAGTTTATGATGCGAGCAGCCCATGTTATGAGCCATTTCGTGGACAGTGGTAAAAGTTCTGGCTGCCTGTTGTACTCTTGATATTGCGAAGGCATAGTTTGGTGAACCTTTTTCGTTTGTTAACAGATAACCTCGTCCTCCGGCATCGCTTATATAGGCAAAAAGCATCACTAAATCGGCATGATATTCCTTTCGCATCGCATGGATATCGTCCATGGTGGCATCTGTTGCCTTTTGCAGATGATCTAAAATCACTTTACTATTGCTTTTATTATTACCTTCATCGTAGTTTGTTTCGTAGGAGTGCGCTAAATTGAAGCTAATGCCTGTTTGAGAATTAACCATAGCCTGATTAGCCGTTTGCATCGCGAGGGTGATTACATGATCAATCCCGCCGGAATTATTGTCTGCCCATTTTTTTGCTTCGGGCGTATAAGGAATTAAAACGTCGATATTTACCGAAGAAGTTAACTCCGCCGCGCCGCAAGCAGACATAGCTCCGGGTAAGGTTTCCTTACCTGCCGCGATTATTTTCTCAGGAGAAAAAGCCTGTTTGTTTATAGTTAAAAGTGCTGAAGATTCCGAAATTTCGGGATGAACTTCTTCGCTAGGCAGCTCTTTTTCTCTTAGTACCGATGTTTTGTAGCGGCAAATGTAAGTTTTACTACCTTTTTTTGATGTGATAAATGATTCCTGAGTATCGAATAAATCGCTGTAGATAGCAATGTCTGAATCAGATACGGAGATATAGCAAAAGTCGAAATCCTTGCCTGTGATTTTAGCTGTAATGCCGATAGTACCATTGTTATAATAACTTACATTGTTTATAATGCTTTTGTATTGTTTTCCTTCAAAAAAATCGAGGAGCAAGCTATCTCCTTCATTTTCTTTGCTAAGCGACTTTAGCTGAGGATTGAAATTAAATTCCCGCGCTTGTTCCGATGTTCCGAGATAATCATTGATTAATTCCTCAGGAGCGATTGAGCGCATGTTTTGTAGATTCAGTTTTTCGTCGTTAATATTTATTGTTCCTTGCGCCAATATTGATTTCGAAACGAATAAGAAAAATAAGATAAAGGTGCTGAATACTTTTACAGATTCTTTGAACGTAGTGAAGTTAGAGTTCATCGATGATGAAAATTGATACTTTTTTTTCATGATTTAGTTAAGCTGAAATAATTGTTTAGTTTATTTAAAGTAATTAAGAATTTCAATTTTTCCTACATAGCGGCAATGGTAATACTTACAGCAATAGCTTGCCGTAGTTTTACTTAGTGCTTAATGTTGAGAAATAATAAAAAACAGGTCAGCTTAGTTATTTAATCCGGATGGATAAAACATGCAGAAAATGCAAGAGAACAAGAGTCTATAATAGATTATTTACATACTTCTTATTGCAAAAGTATGTTGCAAATATAAAGAATATATTTGGGTTTACGATAGGCGGAGACGTATTAATGTGATATTAATACAAATTTTGATTTTGTTTATTTTACGTATTTTTTCAACTCTTCCACAATGCTTGCATTGCCGGCAATTATGGAAATGCCTCGGTTTTGTCTGAAATGATGAATAACGCCTCCGGCTTCTTCCACTATCAGGTTTCCGGCGCATACGTCCCACAGATTGAGCGATAACTCCCAATAGCCGTCGAGCAAAGCGCAAGCAACGCAGCAGAGGTCGTAGGCAGCTGAACCAAGGCGGCGAATGTCGCGAACGTTGGGTGCTAGGGCAGTCACATTGGCTGTGTTGTTGTCGGGATTTACATCCTTGTCGTAAGGGAATCCGGTTGCGATTACTGAAGCGGCAAGCTGTTGCTTTTGCGAAACATGAATTTTCTTCAAATCCGAAGTGCGGGATTTCATGTAAGCTCCACCACCTTTCGACGCGATAAAAATTTCGTCTAAATAAGGTGCATAAACAACGCCTGCTATTGTTTCGTTTTTATATTGCAGAGCTATTGATATGGAAAAAATGGGAAGTCCCTGACTGTAATTCGTTGTGCCATCGAGCGGATCGACAACCCAGAGATAATCACTGTCCGGATTTCCTCGAAAGCCTCCTTCTTCGCCCAATATCTTGTGATCGGGATAGCGCTCGCCGATAGCTTTCGCGATAAGCGCCTCACTTTCTTTGTCGGCGCGGGTTACTACATCGCTAATGTTCGATTTGGTTTCGATGCCTAGATTGCTTCCGCGAAAATAAGAAAGTTGTAAGTCTCCAACTTCCTTTGCTATGTCGATTATAAAATCAAGATATTCTTTGTACATGTTTTTTTTAATATGCTAATGTGAAAATTCTTCATTCTTCACAGGCTTCATTATTTCCCTTTCTTTTTTCGTACTGTCCAGCCGAAGCGTCCTATTTCTTCGCCCAGTTTGTAATAATGCCCGTGATTGTAGGCTATCAATTTAGCTTCGGAAAGCTTAAATTCTTCTGTTTCGGGATCAATGTATTTCTTATTTGCTTGCACATTCAGCACATCGGCTATAAACATATGGTGCGAACCAAGCGGAATAATTTCCTTTACTTTGCATTCGATGCAGAGCGGCGCTTCTTTAATGATGGGCGCATCAACCATTTCTCCCTTAATGGGAGTTAGTTTCATTTCAGCAAATTTATTTATGTCTTTTCCGCTTCGCACGCCGCACCAATCGGCAGCACGAGCCAATTCTTCGTTCGTAAGGTTGATGACAAATTCGCCGTTACGCTTAATGATTTCGTAAGAATGTCTTTCGGGGCGTACCGAAATGTAGCACATTGGAGGATTGGTACAAATTGTTCCCATCCAGCTTAGGGTGATAAGATTGTATTCATCCGACGAAGCGCCGCAAGAAATAAGTGCCGCCGGAAGCGGATATATCATTGTTCCCGGTTTCCACGAAACATGAGAGGAAGCTCCTCCAACTTTCCCAAAAGAGAGGTTTTTATCTTTTATATTATTGCCACTACTCATCTGTATTCGTTAATCTAAAATCAGAATATCCATCCTATCGTAACGAAATTTGTTCTGTTTTTTATATAGGCATTGTCCGCATTTACTTGCTTAGTAAAGCTTGTAATGGCACTTTTGTAAGAATAACCGATTT
>DAIOHI010000130.1:0-6937 GCA_036744815.1 Paludibacteraceae bacterium | reverse complement strand
AAATACGGCAATATATCATCTGCATTGCCATGGTAATTGCCACATCGCTACTGTGCTTTTTCCTTCGAGATGTGATAAGCTATCAGGTTGTTGCACTGGTACTTTTGCTGGTAGTTTCTATTACGGCAATATTATACGATGTTTTCCCCGTTTTACTCACAGCTGTATTAAGCGCTTTGATATTGAACATTTTTTTTATCGATCCTATTTTTCATTACAAAATAAATACGACCGAGAATATTTTACTTTTTCTTGTTTATTTTCTGATAGCAATAGTTAGCGCAATATTGACCAACAGAATAAAAAAACAAGCACGAACACTCCGTGAAAAAGAAAATCAGGAAAAGATAATTAAGCTCTACAATACCTTGCTTAGTTCACTTTCTCACGAATTGAAAACACCTATTGCAACTATTATTGGCGCGATCGATACCTTAAAAACAACAACAGCCATAACTTCGGAAACAAAAGAATTACTGCTTTCAGAAATAGAAATAGCCGGCATTCGTTTGAATGATCAAGTGGAAAATTTATTAAACATGAGCCGATTGGAATCCGGGAATTTACAATTGAAAAAAGATTGGTGCGATGTGAATGAATTGGTCTTTATGACCATTAGTAAACTCCACGACACAGCTTCGCATAACATCGTATTTAATCCGGATGAGAATTTACCGTTTTTCAAAATTGATGCAGGATTGATTGAGCAAACTCTTTACGTGCTGATTCATAATGCAGTCAAATATACGCCCGATGACAGCGAGGTTGAAATTGTTGTTACGAATGATCAAGATGTGCTTGAAATTCGAGTTAGTGATAACGGAAATGGAATTCCTGAAAATGAAATCGACAATGTTTTTCAACGTTTTTATCGTCCTACTCAATCGCCGAAAGGAGGTCTTGGGCTTGGTTTATCTATTGCAAAAGGTTTCGTTGAAGCGCACAACGGAAGCATTAGTTTTAAAAACAAGGAAGGAGGCGGAGCTATGTTCTCAATCAAATTTCCTGCGGATGTTTCATATATAAATCATTTAAAAAATGAATAAACCCGCCATATTAATCATTGAAGATGAGCCGCAAATCCGTCGATTACTCGAAATAAATTTAGAAAACAGCGGATACAAAGTTTTGTCGGCAGAAAGCGGAAAAGAAGGAATTTTATTGGCAGCTAATCATATTCCCGATGTTATTTTGTTGGACTTAGGTTTGCCCGATATAGACGGACAGACTTTATTAAAAGAATTGCGTGTTTGGTATTCGAAAGCGATTATTATTTTATCGGCACAAAGCAGCGAATCCAACATTATTACCGCTTTAGACAATGGCGCAAGCGATTATCTAACAAAACCATTCCGCATGGGCGAATTAATGGCGCGCATTCGTTCGGTAATCCGCAGAAACAGCACAGATAGCGTTTCTTCAAAATTGCGAATAGACGAATTGGAAGCTGATTTGCTAGCACGTACCGTAAAGCGTTCGAATGAATTGCTAAAACTTACTGCGACTGAATACAATTTATTGATTTTATTGATGAAAAACGAAGGTTGCGTATTAACGCATCAATATATATTGAAAGAGATTTGGGGAATTGCTTATCAAGAAGAGACACAATATCTTCGTGTTTTCAT
This sequence comes from Paludibacteraceae bacterium, assembly GCA_036744815.1. Taxonomy (GTDB): domain Bacteria; phylum Bacteroidota; class Bacteroidia; order Bacteroidales; family Paludibacteraceae; genus H1. The sequence continues at coordinate 5,309 of DAIOHI010000130.1, read as the reverse complement.
TGCTCAACTTCGTAAAAAAATAGAAGAAAATCCCAACCAACCCAAGCATATCATTACCGAAAGCGGCATTGGCTACCGTTTTCAATAAATCTTTATAAAATCTTTATACGCTCTTTTACGTATTTTACAGCTTCTTTACATTCTGCAATATATTTTTGCATCGTATTTTTTGAGCTATAATAATGGAAAGAAAAGAGCAAAACTTCAACACGAAAGTCACTGCCGCATCGTTGCTAGTCGCTTTAGGAATTATCTACGGCGATATTGGAACAAGCCCGCTTTACACATTTAAAGCAATTATAGGAAATCGCATGATAGACGAGACATTAGTTCTTGGTGCTGTTTCCTGTGTTATTTGGACTTTAATCTTACAAACAACCGTAAAATACGTTTGGCTTACGCTCAAAGCTGACAATGAAGGTGAAGGAGGTGTATTTTCTCTATATTCCTTGTTGCGAAAATGCGGTAAACAATTGGCAATTCCGACCATGATCGGTGCTTCGGCTCTACTTGCCGACGGCATTATTACTCCGGCTATTTCCGTAACTTCAGCAGTAGAAGGTTTAGGAATGATTCCACGTTTAGAAGCACTTCCTACCGTATCTATCGTTTTGATAATTATCTCCGCCGTATTTTTCTTCCAACGCTTCGGAAGTCAAAAGATCGGGAAAACATTCGGTCCTATAATGACTGTTTGGTTCTGCCTTTTATTGATAATTGGACTTAGCCAAATTTATATTTACCCTCAGGTTTTTAAAGCTTTAAATCCTTATTACGCTTACAATCTTTTAGCAAATTATCCTCATGGTTTTTGGTTGTTAGGAGCTGTATTTCTTTGTACAACAGGCGCAGAAGCTTTATATTCCGATTTAGGACATTGCGGACGAAAAAACATACGAATTACTTGGATTTTTGTAAAAACAGCTTTGGTTATTAATTATTTGGGTCAGGCTGCATGGCTAATGAAGCAACAAGGCATGTATCTCGACAATCGCAATCCTTTTTTCGAAGTAATGCCCGAATGGTTGTTGTTGCCTAGTATATTAATTGCAACTTTGGCTGCTATTGTAGCATCGCAAGCACTTATAAGCGGCTCATTTACATTAATAAACGAAGCTATCAACCTCAACTTTTGGCTCCGGGTAGTGGTTCGTCAACCAACTGAAACCAAAGGGCAGATTTATATTCCGAGCGTCAACACTTTGCTGTGGATTGGTTGTTGCATTATAATTCTTAATTTCCAAACATCTTCACGAATGGAAGGCGCTTATGGTTTGGCAATTACCGTGGCAATGATTATGACAACTTTTTTGCTCGGCTATTTTTTACGCTATCAACTGAAATGGAATCCGTTTCTTGTGGCGGGTTTTCTCATTGTTTTCGGACTTATTGAAAGTTCTTTCTTTATTGCGAATTTTGCTAAATTTTCCGACGGAGGTTATATCACTTTGCTTGTAGGCGGCATAATATTCGCGGTGATGTATTCCTGTTTTTGGGCGCGTAAAATCAGCAATCGTTATACTCGCTACCTCGATTTAGGAAAATATGCCAATCAAATTATAAAGCTAAGCCAGGATAAAAGCATTCCGAAACTGACAACGCATTTAATTTATCTAACGAAAGCGAACACACGCGAAGGAATTGAAGAACAGATTATTAAATCCATTTTTGCACGACAACCCAAAAAAGCCGATGTTTATTGGTTTTTCCATATCAATTATACGGAACATCCTTACACACTGAATTATGAAATTTCGGAACTGATTGATAAAAAAGTGATCAAAATCACGTTGAATATCGGTTTCCGAATTCAGCCGCGAACAGAATTGTTTTTTATAAAAATCTTCAACGACTTACTCAATGATAAGACTTTGAATCTACCTCTAAAAAAGGAAAAAGATACTCCATTTACCTTAGCTGTCGATTTTAAATTCGTTGTATTAGAAAAATACTTGTCGGTTGAAAACGATTTTGCTTTCAAAGAAAACTATATTTTGAAGTTCTATTTCTTTTTGAAGCGTTTTGCGCAAAAGGATGAAAGCGCTTTCGGTTTGGATAAAAGCGACGTATTAAAAGAATATATTCCAATCGTTTATGCTCCGGTTCAAAAACTGGAGTTGACAAGACTAAAACGCAAATAAAAAAAATATTATTCGCATTCTTTAAAAAGCTACAAATAAGGATTGTGCTTTTTCTCTTCGCCAATGGTTGTAGTCGGACCATGTCCGCTGTACACCACAGTAGAATCGGGCAAAGTGAAAAGATTTTGCTGAATGCTCCGGATTAAAGTCGCATGATCACCGCCTTGCAAATCAGTGCGCCCAATAGAATTTTGAAATAAAGCATCTCCGGTAAATACCACGCCTTCTTTTTCGTTGTAAAAAGCGATACTTCCGGGCGAATGTCCGGGCACAGGAAAAGTTTTCAATTTAATATTCCCAAAACTTACTTCCTGATTTTCTTCAATATAACTCCCGATAGGTTGTGCTTTTCCTTCGATGGGCAATCCGAAAGCTCTGATACTCGCAGCAAAAGCTTGTATCAAAAACTCATCTTTTATAGATGCTTCCGGCTTGACAGCGTAAGTTTCGAAAACAAAATTATTCCCAAATATATGATCGAGATGTAAATGTGTATTTAATACCCGCTTGACAATCAACTCGTTTTCGTCAATAAAATGCTTCAATTGCTCTTTTTCAGCATCAAACAAACAGCCTGCATCAATAATGGCTGCCTCTTTTGTTTCGTCATAAATAACGTAAGTGTTCTCTTGAAAAGGATTGAATACAAAGGTTTTGATTTTCATCACGAAAAATATAATTAGTTCAAAATTTATTTTAAATCACAAAGGTACGTAAACAACCTTCTTTGTATTAAAGTATTCTTCTTTAAAACAATCGCTTATTTTATAGCTTGTCGCAATTTTTTTGAAAGGCAGAATTTCATGCTCAAGTTCACCGCCTTTTAGGCAAATAAGTCCATTTGGAAGAGCATTCTGCTGAACTTTTTCAATGTTTTTTCTGACAAGTCCCACCAAATCGCTCAAAGGCATTACGGCTCGGCTTACGACAAAATCGAATTTTCCTTTCTCTTCCTGAACACGTAAATGCTTCAATTCTATATTCTTTAATCCGATAGCGGATGACACTTCGCTTCCAACTTTAATTTTTTTACCTATAGAATCAATAAGTACAAAATCGGTTTCGGGAAATAGAATGGCTAAAGGAATACCGGGAAATCCACCGCCCGTTCCCACATCTAACACCTTGGTTTTGGGGCAAAAACGAATCACTTCAGCTATTGCCAGCGAATGAAGCACATGATGCTCGTAGAGATGCTCAATATCTTTCCGGGAAATTACATTTATTTTGCTGTTCCAATCTAAATATAAATCGTAAAGTGCCTCAAATTGAGTTTTTTGAGTTTGCGATAAGTCAGGAAAATAATAGTTTATTAACTCCATAAAAATGTTTTATAAACAAAGAACAAAGGTAAATATTTTTTTGAGAATAGCCATTATTTCTCTTTAAGAGCCCCTTTTAGAAATCTGTTGTTTTGTTGAACAATCTATAGTTTTATTTTGTTAGTTAAAATAAAATTCTTAAACTAAAAAATATTATTGTATGAAAAGAATGTTGTTTTTGTTAGCTATTGTAGTTAGTATTGCTTCGTGTAATAAAGTAGCAAAAAATAAAGTTGAAGGCAGTGAAGCGAAGGCAGCCGCTGCCGGAACAGGTGAATTATTGCTTGTGGATACCACTCAGTCGGTTATAAACTGGCTTGGTTCTAAAGTAGGAGGAACGCATAATGGCACACTTCAACTCAGCAAGGGAGCTCTTAACATAAATGGCGAAGAAGTGTCTGCCGGAAGTTTTATTATAGACATGAATACGATTGTGGATCTTGATTTGACCGATAAAAGTTATAATGAAATGTTGGTTGGTCATTTGAAAAGTGTTGATTTTTTTGATGTTGCCCAATACCCGACAAGCGTATTTACGATTACAAGTATCGAAAGAGCTTCAGTCGATAGTATTACGCATCTCGTAAGCGGAAATCTCAAACTAAAAGATGTTGAGAAAAACATTACTTTTGGTGCGAATATTACCAAAGAAGGAGATGTTTATCAAGCAATAACGGTTCCGTTTACAATCGATCGCACGCAATGGAATGTACAATATGGTTCGAAAACTTTGTTTGCCAACTTGAAAGAGAATATCGTTGATGATAATATTGAATTGCAAATTAAAATTTTTGCTCGGGCAAAAGCCAATTAACTTAAAAATGTGATAGTTTATTCTGCAAAGAAGCAGCGGTTTAATTTTTTAGATCGCTGCTTTTTTATTTAAATTTCTAAGTTTTTAACTATAGCTTAAGTTATTGTTATTTATAGTATTATATATTTTTATCATGGCTGTGATAGCTTGTTGTTGGATAACAGGTCTTTTAGTTTTGTTATTTTATTATCTTTGTAGCCGTTTTGTAAACAAAATCAAGCAGAGATTAAATTAAACTATTTTTAGACATGAAAGCATTTGTTTTTCCCGGTCAAGGAGCACAGTTCGTGGGAATGGGCAAAGATTTATACGAACAATCTCCGGTGGCGAAGGAGTATTTTGAAAAAGCAAACAGTATTTTAGGATTTCGCATTACTGATTTAATGTTCGAAGGAAATGCCGAAGATTTGCGTCAAACGAAAGTAACGCAACCTGCCGTTTTTCTTCATTCCGTAATTTCAGCTATCGTATTAGGCGATGAATTTAACCCAGAAATGGTTGCCGGACATTCTTTAGGAGAATTTTCAGCTTTGGTTACCTCCAAAGCTCTTACATTTGAAGACGGATTATTACTTGTTTCGAAACGTGCACAAGCCATGCAAAAAGCCTGTGAAATAGAGCCATCGACAATGGCGGCTATCATCGGTTTGGACGATGAAACGGTAGAAGAAGTTTGCGATTCGATTACCGACACAGTGGTTGTTCCGGCAAATTACAACAGTCCCGGACAAATTGTTATTTCGGGATCGATAGAAGGAATTGATAAAGCATGCGAACTTTTGAAAGAAAAAGGAGCTAAACGCGCGTTGAAACTAAGTGTAGGAGGTGCTTTCCACTCTCCTTTGATGCAGCCGGCAAGTCAAGAACTTCAAGCTGCAATTAACGCAACTAATTTCATGACTCCTCTTTGTCCTATTTATCAAAACGTTAACGCTTATCCGCAAACTGATCCTCAAGCTATAAAAGAAAATTTGATAGCACAATTGACAGAACCCGTTCGCTGGACTCAAACGATTAAAAACATGATTACCG
>DAIOHI010000129.1:0-6945 GCA_036744815.1 Paludibacteraceae bacterium | reverse complement strand
CTATTATTTCATTAAAGAATTTATTTTTAGCTGTAAAATAAGTAAGCTGCCACAGCGAAATATGAAATCCATCTTTCTTTAGGTCGTCAATCATTTTTTGAGGATCGGAAAATCTTGACGCTGCAAATTTATAATCGCATTGCCAGTCTGTTTCGAACCATCCTGTGTCGAAATGAATAACATCAGACGGGATTTTGTTTGAGCGCAATTTGGATGCGACATCATAACCTTCCTTTTGATCGAAGTAAGTAATGCGACTCATCCATGTGCCGAAAGACCATAGCGGAGGCATAGATGGCTTGCCTACTATTTCGGTGTATTCATTCAATATATCTTTGGGCTCTCCGACGAATACAAACAAGTCGAGGCTTTCGTCTCCCATAAATAATTTGTTAGCACCAACATAGCTGTTTCCGAAATCACAAGTTACAGGAGCTGATGTGTGCATAAACATGCCGTAACCACGATTGCTCATAAAGAAGGGAATAGGCTTGTACATTTGATCATTTTCGGGTCCTTGCGGATCGGTAACAAATAGGTTTATTTTTTGTCCGCGCTTATCTAATTTACTTACAGACTCGCCGCAACCAAATATTTTTTCGTCAGGAGATAAGGAAAACACAGGATTTATAGCACGACTGTTGTCAACTCCCCGTTTAATAAAGTTAAATGGAATCACTTTTACTTGTGAAGAATCATTGTCGCACCAACGCCATGTATCTGTCAGTCGTTTTCCGTAGTTGTCTTTCAGCGTAAGGCGAAAAGGATTTTCTTCAATTTCTATACTCCCGAAATCATTTTTATAAACATGAGTATTTCCCTTTTTAGAGTATTTCCACGAATTGTCTTTGCCGGGTTCTTTGACTAACATTGGCGAATCGAAAGGCTTAGACTGAACCGGCGTTGTGAGCATTCTTATTCTCAATGTGCGTGGAGTAATAAAATCTATGGAAAAATCCAATTCCGGATTTTGTTCATAAGCTTCGCCCGGGAAATCGAGCATTTTTAAATCCTGAGGCAAGATGGTGTTTACATTAAAAGCCTGACGAGTGTACAATGATGTGCGTTTCCATGAAATTTTCCCCTTGCCTTCCGCTCCATTAAATGAAGTTACTTTATCGGCAAAGAAAAATGTATTATGAAAATCTCTGAAATCAAGGCTCATGTCGATTGCTTCGCCTAAAATACGTTTTTGCTGAGCTGCAAGCTGTGTGCTGATGCAAATGATGAGGTAAAGAATAATTCGTGTTTTCATTGGATTGAGATTGGTTATTTTAGTTGTGTTTTTCTTTATGTCTTCAGAGGATGTTTTTATCATCATCAACAAAATCTTTCAATTCATTTTTCGTTACTCAACAAACTTTATGAGTAGAAAAGTAATGATGATAAATAGGTTTTTCTTCATAAAATAGATATTAAGGAAGAACACAAAAATAAACACTTCTTTTATTTTACATCTCCTTTCAATGTTTCTTAAAGGGGGCTAATATGTTTTTTGTGATAAGTTTCTAAGTTGTATAATTTAAAAGAGGACAAAATCGTAAAAAAAACGACTCTGTCCTCTCATTTTTAATCTGTCTTAAAACCAAAATTACAGCTTATTTCGACAATTTCTTTTTATAGTCGTTGGGCGTAAGTCCGAATTCATCTTTAAAATATTTGCGGAAATACTTCGGATCATTGAATCCAACTTCGAAGGCTATCTCGTTAACGAATTTCTGACTTCTTTCCAAAAGATCGGCAGCGCGCTTCAAACGAATAAGCCGGATAAATTCCGAAGGTGTTTTGTCGGTCAACGCCAATATCTTTTTATAAAAATAAACGCGGCTCATTCCCATTTCTTTGCAAAGATCCTCGACAAGAAACTCAGTGTTACCAATATTTTCTTCCACTATTGAAATAGCTTTTTGCACAAATTTTTCGTCCATCGAAGTTATTTCAATATCGCCGGGCGAAACCTCAATTTTCTTTTTAAAATTGGATTGCAAGTTTTTTTGCTTCTCTATTATCTTGGCAATCTTCAACTTCAACATATCAATATTAAAAGGTTTCGATATATAATCGTCGGCTCCGGCTTCGATACCCGAATACTTGTTTTCTTCCGACGACTTGGCTGTAAGCAATATAATCGGTAAATGCGACGTGCGGATATCTCCTTTTACCTTCCGGCAAAATTCGTAACCATCCATTTTTGGCATCATTACGTCACAAAGTATAATATCAGGCAATTGGTCAAGAACGATGCTGTAACCTTCTTCGCCGTCGTTGGCGGATACTACGCGGTAATCTTCGATAAAAAGATCGGTAATAAATTCGCAAAAATCTTCGTTGTCGTCTATAATAAGAAGAAGTGGCAGATTGGCGCGCTGAATCGATTTTAGCGCTAATTTCGTTTTCGACAGACTTTCGTCCTTTTCCGAATCTCCCAAATTGAGCACATTATGACTGTCCAATTCTTCGAAAACCGGATTTTCGACAGGCAATGTCAATGTAAATACAGAACCTTTACCGATGTTGCTTTCTACGTTTATATCGCCTCCGTGAAGCTTCGCATATTCGCTTACCAGATGCAATCCGATTCCCGTTCCGGGTTGTTGATTTTTGTCGGAGTGTTCGATACGAAAAAAACGTTCGAATATTTTCTCCTTATATTCCGGTTCTATACCTAGACCCGTGTCCGATACTTTCAGCACAAGATATTTGTTGTTTGCATTAGCGTTGTGCATTTGTTCCGTTATACCAATACTGACATCGACGGAGCCTTCTTCCGTATATTTGAGAGCATTTGATATCAAATTTACAATGATTTTATTCATTTTTTCGGCATCGAAAAGCATCTGAAATTCCTGAAGATAAGTTGTGAATGTGAGTTTGATGGATTTTTCGGCAGCTAAAGATGAGAAAGAGCGGCAAATCTCTTTTGTAAACTCAATGATATTTCCACTTGAGCGATTCAGAGCCATTTTATTCAAGTCAAATTTTCTGAAATCAAGAATTTCGTTCACCATTTTGAGCAGACTTAATGCATTGCGATGCATCATATCCAAGGTCGATTTGTGTTGGTCGTAAGCTGCCGATTTCATCAGTTTTTCGAGCGGAGTTATTATCAACGAAATAGGAGTTTTGAATTCGTGGCTGATATTTGTGAAGAATTTCAATTTCAATTCATCCAACTCATGAAGTTTATCGGCTTCGAGTATCTTTTGCGCTTGCTCGTATTCCCCTTTTTGTTTGTTGAGTTTGTAGCGAACGAAGAGCCTGATTGTTACCATTATTATACATAGATAAATAAGATATGCCCACCACGAAAGCCAAAATGGCGGCGCAACATTTATCTTCAATTCAATGGCTTCGCTCGACCAAGTATTGTCGTTGTTTCCGGCATAAACAATCAGTTTGTAGCTGCCGGGATTCAGGTTTGAGTAAGATGCCGCCCCTACTCCATTATCTATTTCTGTCCATTTATTGTCGATGCCTTCGAGTTTGTAGCGATATCGGTTTTTTTCGGGACGGATAAAATTCAATGAAGAAAAACGTATGGTAAAGTTTGTTTCGTTGTGTTTAAGATTTATTTCCTTCAAATCGCCGATAGATTTTGATAAAATAACCCGCCCGTTATATTTTTCATCCGGATTTATTATCTGATTGGTTATCAGCAAATCGGTAAAACGAGGAAGAGGAAGAGTCCGGTTAAAGAGTATTTTTCGTGGATCGAAAGAAAGGTATCCTCCGGTGCTTCCGATATAAATCATTCCATCGTTATCCTTAAAAACCGCATTCAAATTGCAAATAGTTCCAGGCAATCCGTCGTTTTCGTCAAAAGAAGCGACATTGTAACTCAGTTCATTATTTTCGTATTTACAATAAATACAGGCAAGTCCGTTTCGGGTTCCAGCCCAAATATTGCCATTGTTATCTTCGACCAAAGACACAACTTCATCGCTGGGCAAAGCGTTGGAGCTTGTAATATAAACCAATTGTTTGGTAATAAAATTGTAAACGTTAATTCCTTTATTTGTGGCAATCCACAACAAACCTCTGGAATCGACAACCTGATAGTTGACAGTAATACTAGTAAGAGAATCAATGCCATTTGCTGTGGCGAAAACATCTTCGATCTTTTTTCTGTCTTTGTCAATAAAATTAATTCCTCTGTCGGAACTTAGGTAAATATTTTTGTAAGGATCGGAATAAACAGACAAAATATAATTAGAAACGAGCCGGCTGTTTTCGATGTTATAGCGCGTAAAATTTTTCCGTTGTTCATCCAACACGTTCATTCCTCCGCCAAGAGTTCCTATCCAGAGATTGTTGTCATTGTCTTCTGCCAATCCGTACACACTTTTGCTGGCAAGCGAATTCGGATTATTTTCCTCTATCTGGAAGCGCTTAAATGTTTTACCATCGTAGGCATTCAATCCTCCCAAAAAAGTACCTATCCATATCACATTTTGATGATCTTCGAATATAGAAGTAATAATATCGGCAGATATACTGCTCTTATCCTGCGGATTATTCCGAAAGCGACTTATTTTATTTGTATGTAAATTATATTTTATCAGCCCTTGTCCGTTTGTTCCAATCCATAAATTTCCGGCTTTGTCTTTATACAAACTGTTGCAATCCAACATTTCTCGTCCTTGTCCGAGGGTTTTCAGAAGAAGCGGTTTTTTAAACTTGAACATATTCGGATGATAATAGGCCAATCCGTTTTTATAAGTGCCCACCCAAAGCGTTCCGTTGTCCTCGCAATATAAGCTGATAATGGAATTTTGTCCAATGGATTTATGATCGTTGATATCGTTTTTCAGAACTTCGATAGTGTTTTTCTTTTTATCAAAAACATTTAATCCTCCGTGATCCGTTCCAATCCAAATCAGCCCGTTTTTATCCTGCCTGACGCATCTAACAAAACTGCTCGACAACTTTATTTTACTGTTCGTATCCAACATCGTCCATGTGTTTTGCTTCGGATCAAAATAGGCGGTTCCCTTGTCGTCGATTCCCGGATATATCCAAACCATATTGTCGGAATCAACGAATATAGTTTTGAAAATGGTTGCATTTCGGGAGTTTTCTTTGAAAAAACTATTGCGAATATCTATCTTTCGAGTATTGGTATTAATGCGTTCCAATATTCCGTTTTCGTGCAGTACCCAAATATAATTGTCTTGTTCTTTTATATGAACGATATTGGATTTATCTAAGCCTTTGTTATTCCCCGTTTGTTCGTAAACGCTTATTTTTTTAGTTATTATATCGTATTTGTATAATCCTATTTCTGGATAGGCGAGGTAAAAATTTTTGTCTTTATCTATTTCAATGGAAGTGGGATTAGGCGGTAAGCCCATAGTTTTCAACACTGAGTCGGCATTGTTTATAAAAGATTCTGTACGCCAATCGTAAATAACATAGGATACTCCCTGCGCCCAAAGATTTCCATCAACATCTTCCTTTATATTTGTCAGACAGTCGAACATGGGGCTTTTACGATCTTTCGGATCGTTTTTATACACTTTGAAGTTTGTTCCGTCGTAACGATTGAGTCCCATGTTTGTTCCTATCCACAAAAAACCGCGGCTATCTCTAAAAACACTTTCAACTTGATTGCTGGATAAACCATTGGTGTTATTGAGCTGCGAAAACTCGTATTGTTGCCCTTGGGCAAATAGAGCCGTTAAAACAAAAAGGGAAATCGTGATTATTCGTGTTGTATTATCAAACATAAAGGTTACAAATAAATTGCTAAAGTAGGAAACAGAAATAACAGGTATAAAAATAAGATAAAATATGTTATCCTCAATTTCGTGTTAGCATTTTAACCTCTTCTTGGAAACATATTACCCCTTTCATAACAATTTAGGCACTATCATTCAGAACATTTAAGCACATTTCTTTTATACATCTATTCTATTTTTGTAATCGAAATTAAATCTATTATCATGAAAAAGAAATATCTTGCCTTTATGGGATTGTTGGTGGCTTTTGTACTGAGCGGGTGCAACAACAATCCTTATGAAAAAACAAATGATGGCATTATCATTAATCTATCTCAAAACAACCATCTCTCGACAAAAAAAGTAAAACTCCAAGTTATTACGGACGATATTATCCGCGTAACAGCTTCGCCAAAAGATAAACTTCCGATTAAAAAAAGTCTCATTACCGTTTTCGAAAAAAGCCAAACCGATGGCTGGCAAGTTGAAGAAAAAGAAAATCATATCTTATTAAAAACAGCCAATCTTATTGCTTCCGTATCCTTATTGACAGGTGAAGTGATTTTTAGCGATATGGATGGAAATCCGATATTAACAGAAAACAAAGATGGCGGGAAATTCTTTACTGATATCGAAGTTGACGGTAAGAAATCCTACTCCGTTCAACAAGTTTTCGAATCTTCGGACGATGAAGCTTTCTACGGACTGGGACAACATCAAGCCGACGAATTCAATTATAAAGGAAAGAACGAAGAACTTTTTCAATACAACACGAAAGTGTCGGTTCCTTTTGTTGTTTCAAGCAAAAACTACGGCATTCTCTGGGACAATTATTCTTTCTCTCGCTTTGGCGACAGCCGTCCTTATTCCGAACTCGATCAATTTAAACAATACGATAAAAATGGAAATGAAGGTGGATTAACAGCTACTTATATGGTAAATGCCGATCCGAAAAACGTATTTACGGAAAGAAGCGAATCTCAGATAAATTACGAAAATTTGGAAACAGTAAAAAACTTTCCGGCGGACTTTCCTTTCAACAATTCGCGTATTACTTGGGAAGGAGAAATCGAAGCTAAAGAAAGCGGCATCTATCGTTTCATTCTCTATTATGCGGGCTACACAACAGTATATATGGACGGTAAAATAATCGTTCCCGAACGCTGGCGGACGGCATGGAATCCGAACAGCTATAAATATACACTAGAAATGAAAGCAGGCGAACGTC
>DAIOHI010000128.1:256-6969 GCA_036744815.1 Paludibacteraceae bacterium | reverse complement strand
ACAACGCGCAAGCTCTCTACGATTTTGGAATTGATATCGGAATGGCTTTTCAATTGAAAGATGATCTGCTAGATACTTATGGTAATGAAAAAACTTTCGGTAAAAAAATTGGAGGCGACATCCTTTGTGGAAAGAAAACCTATCTGCTAACTACTGCTTTAGAAAAAGCTAATACCGAACAACTTAAAAAACTTCGCGGTTATCTCCAATTATCATCCGATGATGCCGAAAACAAAATTCAATCCGTTACATCAATTTATAACGAATTGAAAGTAAAAGAAATTTGCGAGGAAAAGATGAATTTTTACTATTCGTCGGCAATGGCAAATCTCGCCAAAGTAACGGTAGAAGACAAGAAAAAAAAGGAATTAAAAGATCTTGCGGAAATGTTGATGTTCCGCAATGATTAATCTTTTTCCTTTTATCAAAAGTCGAAAATAGAACACTGATAACACTGATTAGGCTGATTTAGATAATTGTGCTTTTTACACATCTATCAATTAAGAACAATAAAAATCAGTGCTTATCTATTTCTTCCGCGTTATCCGCGTTCCAATTATCTTTTGAGATGGTTTTCTTATTTTTGAGCTAAGAGAACGACAAGATTTTTATTTTGTTGAAGTTCCACTTCCATAGCCGACGAATTGTAAGAGATTAATTCTACGGATATTGAATGTTTTCCCGGCTTCAATGCGGAGATATTGAAACGACCATCCAAATCGGAATAATACTTCTTTCCATCAATCGTAATCGTGGCTCCTGCAAGAGCTTCATTGTTTTCTGTATCCATAATCGTTCCCGACAAAATGCAGGACTGAATACTGGTAATTTCCAGTTGTGAAGCTTTCGCTTCGCTTTTGGCTTCGCGATTACCGGCTATAACATTTACAGCGGAAAAAATAAATGCTCCAAGTAAAATAACTGTTATCTTTTTCATAATGCGATAAAATATTTTGTTCTATTTATATTGCAAAGTACGAGCTTTCATATTACAAGATTATTGCAAAACGAAAATAATATCGTTACAAAAGCGTTACATTTCAGAACAAAGGAGGTCAAATTAATACTTTCTTTCGTCGGTCAGTTTTCCGTTTTCGTCCCACATGCGCCACACTCCTATTCTTTTTCCTTGATAGTAGATCATTTCGTAACGCAAAGTGCCTAGTTCGTCCCATACGCGCCATGTACCGTGTTTTTTTCCTTTAGCATATTCGGCTTCGGAAAGGAGCTGTCCCGAAATATCGTAAGTGCGCCACAAACCGTTTAATTCTCCATTGTCGTAAGCACGCACTTCTTTGGGGCGGCGATTTTCGAAATAAACCACATAACTGCCTTGCGGTAATCCGTCTTTTATCTGAATTTCCAAGCGTAAAGTTCCATTGTCGTAATACTCGCGATAGGTTCCGCTAAAGAATTGCGTCTGCGCTTTGTCGGTAAAATAATAACCTTCGCTCAGATATATTTTTTGAGCATCCTGCCTTTCGTTCTGAGCATTTATAAAAAACGTAAGACCAAGCAACAGGAATAATGCATATAGTTTATTTCTCATTTGTTTGTTTTTTCAGTTGTAAAAAACAGAATTGATACTTGAAAGGAGAAAAGGCATCTCCCTCACGGAGACACCCTTTCGGTAGATATTTATAGATTAGAACAAAATGTCAATTAAAAACTGTAACCAGTCCATCCGAAGATATCAGTCGGACAACCTTTATTGCTTCCACCAACAACAATGTTTCCTTCGTTTGCTGTTCCGTTGATGTCTTTACCGCCATCAATTCTAGCTCCCGACAAGGTAGAAGTCAAGTTGATTTTCGTTGCAGGATCGGCGTTACCTTTATCATCTTTCAGGTCGATCAAATCTTTTGCCGAACCAATTCCTTTTACAAGTGCGTTTTCAACAGTTGCTTTAGCACCGCGGCGTACTTTGATTACGTCGTGCATATAAACGAAAGGAGCTGTTCCACCACCTGTTGCTGCTGCCGGATCCGGATCCAATTTAAGTTCAATAGTCATGTTTATTACCTTGAAGTCTGCTTGAGGAGAATTGCTCGGATGAAGACCATCGAAATTACCATCGGCTTCGATACCACGTGGATCGCTTTCGCTGCTTGAATAACCTTTTCCCCAAACACCATAAGCATTTGTCAATGTTCCGCTGTAACCTTGTGTAAAGTCGAACATATCGTCGTCCGAATTTACCGCCAAGAGATTGCTTACGTTTACCGAACCGCCAAAGAATTCGATAGCATCGTCGGCTCCATCGTAGATGTATAGATTCGAAATTTTAGTGCCGCTACCAACTCCGTTAAGAGTTAATCCATTGTGTTCAACATCAGCACTTGAGCGTGCTCCTGTATTTCCTAATACAAGATAACTAATTTCTCCTGAGTTATCGTCGGTTTTATCGCCGCCATACACATAAGCGGAGTTAATTTCTGTTGAGCCAAGCACTTGTTTTCCATCTTTGTTGAGCACAACAGTAATAGGTGCTTTACCATTGATAACCAATCCTCCCCAGTAACCTTGTCCGGCATTGTCTTTGTCGGCAATCATTTTTACGGGTTTTTCGGCTGTTCCGCGAACGTTTATTTTTCCACCTTGCAATACCAAGATGTATTTGCTAAATCCTTCTCTAGATTTGATAACCGTTCCGGCAGGTATATCCAACACGGCACCGTCTTCTACAATTACAGGACCTGTTAAGAAGTATTCGATAGAAGCATCTAATGTTTTAGTGCCCGTAATAGAACCTGAAAGCTCGTTAGCTTCGGTAGCACCGTTACCATTATCGTCAGAATCGCAAGAAACAAGTGTTAGTCCTACAACTATTGCAGACAACATCATAAGATTCAAAAAAAACTTTTTCATTTTAATACAATTTAGTTAGTTGAAAATTAATTGATTATTTTAAATTTTCTATTTATATACCTATCACAATTCATAGCTTACGCCTAAGCTTATGTTTATACCTTTTTTATATTCGTTGAGTGTTACTTTCGCGTTGGAGTTGCTTCTTTCGCGTGTCAAACGATAGGAAGGATCCAGCAGATTGCTCGCTTTCAGTTTCAGGCTGAATTTTTTATTAAACTTATAAGAAGAAACGAAATCAAGTGTAGCCACAGCTTCTTCAACAATATCTTTAAAACCCAACATCCCTATTGTGTGAACCCTGTCGCTAAAGTAATTAAAGACCAAAGAAGCTAGCAGATTCTTTTCGTTCTTCATCAGATTGTAAGAAATATCGAAGTTTCCGATAAAAGGTGCCGCTCCTTCCAATTGAATTTTCCTTTCGGGGTTTAAAACATCACTTCCAAGGTTTGTGTAGATATACGAAGCATTGAGCCCAAGCGAAAGACGGTTGACATTAGAAGTTGCCGTGTTAACATTGTTGATTATGTTTTTTCTTAGCTCCAATTCAAGTCCTGCAACTTTGGCAAATTCGCTGATATTATCGTATTTGAGTACGCCGGCTGAGTTTCCCGCTTCAACACGCGCAATCGGATTGGCAACATGCTTATAGAATCCGGTAAGAGACAGCAACTCGGAAGGACTTAAATAATAATCCCATTTGAGGTCGAAGTTATAGTTGTCGGATGGTTTCAAATCGGTATTACCTTGACTGGCAAATCCAATGTTCACATAGCGGTAAGGAGAAATCTCTTTCGATTGTGGTAGAGTATAAGTTTTACTTACTCCCAAACGCAAAGAATTTTTATTGTCAACATCGTATTTCAAATTTAAACTGGGCAGGTAGTAAAACTTCTTATCAAGCGACTCGCTGCCCGGCGATGTATGATCTACCGAGTAATCAACCGTCATATCAACATAATCCAATCGGAAGCCGACATTTCCGGTTAGTTTCGATGTCAATTGATAATTTCCTTTCAAGTAAGCGGAATGAACATATTTACCTACGTGGTAATAATTCACCTCTCCCTTTTTCATTCCAAAATCTCCGTCGCTGTAGTTCGCTTGATTATAAAGCTGATCTAATTTCAAATCCTCAAGCAAAAAACTTCCGCTGTAAGGGTCGTAGTTATATTCGATCGCTTCGAATCTATCATTCACAAAACGCCCGGCGTAACCTGCTTCCAAAGAAGAATACTTGTTTTCGAAAGCATCGTTCAACTTATAATTCAAGCTTGAATTTACATTGAAATCATTTTCTTTAAGCTCCGAGAAAAAGCGTTTCTGACGATTACTTCCTGTTAAACTATAAGAGCCGTCGTTCCGCAGCGAAAGATAGTTTTCGCGCCGGTCGGGTTCAAGCCCTTTTATATTGTTGTACGAAAATCCTGCCTTTAGCTTTAGTTTTTCCGACAATGTCCAATCCGACAACAACTGCTGCGTTAAAAGCATATTGTCGTTTGTTTGTTGACGTCTCAAAAAACCTTGACGAGAGTCGCTATCCTGATGTTTTTCGGCATGTTTACCTACATATTCTCCTACATATTCGTTATTGGCATGCAGCAACATAAAATTGTAGGCAATAGTATGAGCACGATTGATGCCGAAATTTGCATTTGCCAATACCAGTTGATTGGTATTTTGGGAGTATTTATTTCCTGTTTGATCTTGATAGGGATCTTCGTCGCCGGTAGTTATGCTTCTTACAATTTCCTTGGTATAAGAATAATCCCTTGAATGAGATGCCACGACAAAGAAAGAAAGAGGATTGCGACTTTCTCCTAAATGGAATAATTTCCCGCCCGAAACGCCATAACTATGATTCATGGGAAATGCCACAGTGGAAGGATCTAAGCCATTAGGAAAATTATAACTGTTATTCGCAGGCTGCGCCGCGTTGGCAAAACCCAAATAATTGGAAGCATCGGCGCGTAAAAAATTCACATTTACCGCTTCACTGTTTATCCCCCCCGAAACATCGAAGCCTAAAGCCTTATCGCCCATCAACTCTTTTGAATTGATATCAACAATCGCTCCGCCGACATCACCTATATTGCTTCCGCTGAATACTTTGCTCACAGCAATGTTTTGAATAACTTCCGAAGAAAAGAAATCAAGCGCTATGTTTTTATATTCCGGATCTTCCGACGGAATGGGGAAACCGTTCAGTGTTGTAGCGTTATATCGATCGCCCAATCCACGAACAAATACATTTTTCACACCATCCTGCTTCGATATGCCCGAAACCTGGGCTACAGCCGCTTCGGCATTGCTCGCTCCCTTGCGCGACATTTCCCGCGCACCAACGGCTTGAGTAGCTATCAATGCTTGCTTTTGCTCTAAAAGCAGAATGTTTTCACTCTCGCGATTCACCTTACCTATCACCTCAACTTCTTTCAAACTCATATCGGCAGCTTCCAGTTGGAAATCAATTTTTGTTTCCTTGCCGGCTTCCACTTTTACGTTTGCCTGATGTATAGTTTTGTATGAAATATAAGATATGCTAAGGGAATATGTTCCCGGATTAATTTTTAACTTGAAATTCCCTTCACCATCGCTGTTAGTGCCTGACGACGTTCCATCCACCACAACAGTTACGCCGGGCAAGGTTTCCTTTGTTTGGGCATCCACAACTTTACCCGTAATGTATGATGATTGAGCAGACACAGCAAAAAGAGAGCCGGAAAAAAGAAGAATAATTGTAAATCGAAGAAAATTTTGCTGCCAATATTTTTTGTTCATAGACTTCTATAAATTTATCGATGCAAAAATCCACTTCTTAGATTACAATCCTGTTTCGTTCTCGCTAAGAATAAATGATATTCCTGTTACTTTTCGATTAAAAAAGGAGTTATATCGATATGATTGAGGCAGTAGAAGCACTGTGACTTATAGTTGTGTGTTTCTAAAGTTTCAGATTCTAAGTTCCTTGTTGATAAAAGGCGAGGAAATTCTTTGCATTTTAACAATTTTGTGATAAATTGCGAGTGTTTAAGAGTTAGGCATCATGCAAAACAAAGTTGATATGAATAAATTAGAAGCTATAATACTTTTGTTTTTAATGTTTTCTTTCTTTTCATGTGACAAAGAAGCAAGAGAGAAAAGACGATTGCAGAAAACAATAAAGCAGATAGAAGAATTGGCTGGAGGAAAGATGAATAGGAACAATCATGTTTTGAAAGAGTCTATTTTTAAAGATATCTATAATATCTCTATTCCGGAAGATTATACGATGAAAAAAAATTGATGGTCCTGATTTTTTGGTCTATTACATTGAAGCAAAAGATACAACAAAACAATCTCTTTTTTCAGGAGGAATATATATAGGTAATCATCCTAGTTTATTCGATTTTGAGGAAGAAGGAGATAGTAATTGTAATATGAAAAGGATAACTAGTGAAGTTTTAGGTAAAAATACGGAATGGACAATTTATAACTGTAATGCAAAGTGTTATCTTCAAACAATAATTGATAGCGAATGCGGGGATATTTGGTGTGAGAAAATGCATATATTTGGAGAAGCAAAATCTGAATCTGAATTGAATAAGTTATTGGAAATCTACAAAACACTAAATTTCAAGTCTGTCGATAAAAAATAAACTTCAGCTAACAAGCGGATTGTCGCGTGATCGTGGAAGTGCGGTTTTGGAGTCTCGTTTCCTGCGCAAGTGATTCGAATACCATGGTGCTGATTATTATGTATAATACAAATAACTGAAATTTATGAAATGTGTACGTTTAATACTTCTGGTGGTTAGCTTTATGTCCTTAGGACAATATTTGTTTTCTCAAGAAGCTGAGGCATC
>DAIOHI010000128.1:0-229 GCA_036744815.1 Paludibacteraceae bacterium | reverse complement strand
ATTACGGAGTGTTTTCGATACCTCTATGGTCGAAAGTTTTATTAGAATTGAAAGAAGTCGGAAAAGGAAAATTTGAATATCGGATATTAAGTTTAGAGACATACGATGAATATTATTCCTTTAGCAAAAATGAAAATATATTTAGTGAAAAACCGATAGAAAACACCATCGAAGTGTTTTTTGTTGGTGCTTATTATAATGAAGAAAAAGAAGATAAGGATTACAAGAC
>DAIOHI010000127.1:5555-7011 GCA_036744815.1 Paludibacteraceae bacterium | reverse complement strand
GTTTATCTATTTTCTGTTGTATATCGTAAAAAAATAGCCCGGTTATTAAAAAGAAAATTTGATAATTTCTAATGGCTACACAAAAGAAAATAGATAAACTGTTAGCGGAACAATACCTTTCCAAGTTAGATATTGCGAACAAGGCAAATAATGTCGATCCGTTTGAAACGCCGACACAACAAAAAGCGCGCATTAAACAGGCACAAACAGACGTTCGCTATTTTGTTGAAACTTATCTTACTCATTACGCAACCGCACCGTCGGCACCTTTCCAAATAGAGGCAGCCAATGATTGTGCTAACGATCCATTATTTAAAGAGTTTGAGGAGTGGGGACGCGGTTTGGCTAAATCTGTTTGGTGCGATATCATCATTCCGCTTTGGCTTTGGGTACGTGGCGAAGATATTTTTCTCTGTATCATGTCCGACAGCAAAGAGCGCGGACAGGAATTATTGGCGGACATACAAGCCGAATTGGAAGGTAACGCTTTGTTGATTCACGATTTTGGCGCACAAAAGTGTGACGGCAGTTGGGAAATAGGCAATTTTAAAACCATCGACCAGCGGTTTATCGGTATGGCTTTCGGTATCAAAAAGAAGGTGCGCGGTGTACGTGTAAAGCAACGCCGTCCCAATCTTTGGGTAATTGACGACCTCGAAACACCGGACACCATCAGCAACCCGAAACGGATGCGCAAACAAGCAGATCAGATTGAACGTGATATACTTCCTACAATGACAGGCGACCGCCGTCGCTTACTCTATGCCAACAATAAGTTTGCGCGGGTAATGACACAAACCATATTGCAGGAACGACATCCCGAATGGCGCGTTCGCCAAATCAAAGCATACAATAAGGTTACTTACGAACCAGCTTGGAAAGGAATGTACACAGCCGATTATTACCGCCAACAGGAAAAAGACATGGGCGTTGTTGCCGCTTACGCTGAGTATTTGCACGAAACGAAGCTAGAAGGTTCTATTTTCAGCGAAGATCAGATTCAATATACAAAAATACCCGATTGGAAAGACTTCAAAATGATTATTTCGCATTGGGATATCGCATACACGGACAACGAAACAAGCGACTACAATGCTGTCAAAATGTGGGGGTTGTACGAAAACAACTTTTACCTGATTGATTGCTATGTCAAACAGTCGAAAATGAAACAAGCCGTTGCTTGGATGTGCGAAAAGAAAAAGCATATACCGGCCGGCGTTAATATTCTTTTTCAGTACGAAGCACAGTTTTGGAACGGCGAAGTACAACGCGCTATCGACGATGTGGAATGGGAATACAACGTAAGTCTTAACCTCATGAAGGTTGACACGCCACGCGTCAACAAGTTAATGCGCATGATAACCATGCAGCCGTACTACCAAAACAGCCGTGTTTTTTACAACGAAAAGTTGAAAAGCCATTCCGATACGCAGGTCGGTATCATGCAGCTCTGCTC
>DAIOHI010000127.1:1967-5545 GCA_036744815.1 Paludibacteraceae bacterium | reverse complement strand
GGAAATCAAAAGGATGTTAAAGAGAAGAAGGAAGCACCGAAAAAGACGACAGCCCGGATGCTGATAAACAAGCGATAGAAGCACTTGAAAAATATTCAACGCCAAGAGGCCGGGCGGACGGCGAAAAATCATACAGAACAGGTAAAATGACACAAAGGGAGGACTACAGATTATGATATACATAAACAAAGCCGATTTAGTTACCTACATACAGGAGCTGTTGCTCAATGCTTCTATCACAGGTCAAAACGGACAGCCGGACGACGCTATATTAACCGATATCGAACGCGAAACAATCGACCTTGTCAAAGGCTATTTATCTGGGCGTTATCAGGTAGACAAAATCTTCGACAACCCTCCTGTACTCCGCAATGGGATATTAGTTCAAATCATCAGCAAGATAGTTATCTATCACGCTATCCGGCGCAACGCAGCACGCAAGGTACCGGAAGACTTCGCAACTTATTACAGCGATGCCATTGCCCTGCTCGAACGCGTTCAAACAGGCGCACCGGCATTAGAAAACCTGCCGCTTGTAACAGGTGAAAATGGCGCATCCTTAGTTTACGGTAATAGTACGAAACAAGATTTTTTTATTTAAACAGTATTTAAACGCATGAATCCATTCAAAAAAATAGCGGAAACAGCTACCGGTTTACTCCTTCGAACAGCAAACAATAACCATATTTTTGCCGAATATTACAAACGAGCAAAAAAAGTCGATTGGAACCGGCAGGCAACAAACCTACACGCAAAGCAGGTAAGCGACTACACCCGCGCCATGATGGCCGCCACTGATCCCGACAATCCACGCCGGGGAGAATTGATGCGCGTTAATCAATCCCTATTGCTCGACTTACACCTGCAATCCTGTATCGAAAACAGAATATTGCCGGTACAATGTGCACCGATAAAATTGACCGACAAAGCAGGCAAGGAAGATACTGAAGCAACGAAGCTATTGGAGCGTCCATGGTATTTGGAAGCAATAAGGCTCGGACTCATGGGCATCAACTTTCAAGGTACTACCCTTATGGGGATGATTGACCTGTTTGAAGATGGCGACCTGAAGGGTGAATTAAAAGAAGTCTTCGAGGTACCACAATCCAACTTCTTAGCAAACAAAGGAATCATCATCGAAAACGAATGGGACACCGAAGGAACATCTTACAAAGACGGAGCATATAAAAACTATTACATACAGTTCGGGGGTGATTGGTCGCTCGGAATGTTTTCTGTGTTGGCTACTATCGTACTGGCCAAGAAGCTCGGTATTGGTTCTTGGCTGTCATTTATCGAAAAATTCGGAGTACCGCCGATATTTGCTATTACCGACAGATCGGATACCGTTCGGCGCGATGAGCTTTTCGATATGCTTACCAATTTCCGCATGAATCACTTTGCCGTGCTTCAGGGTAATGAAAAAATAGAAGTACCCAACAACTATGCGGTAGATGCTTACAACTCATTCGATGCGCTGGCAAAGCGTTGCGACGACTACATGTCAAAATACATACAGGGCGGTGCCGGGCTTACTGATCAGAAGGCTTACGTCGGAGCAGCCGAAGCACAAGAGAAACTGTTAGCCCTTCGAACGAAAGTCGATAAGCTGATGTGGAAGTTCTATTTCAATACCGAAATAAAGCCGCGCCTTGTGGCCATGAGTTCTGTATATTCGGCATTGGCAAACCTATCACTTGAGTACGACGAAAGCGAAACGCTTACCATGAAGGAAATATTAGAGTCTGTCAAATCGCTTTCGCAGTATTACGAATTTGATATCGCCGAACTGGTTAAGCTCACAGGTCTGCCGATAACCGGTATCAAAAACCTGTTAGGCGAACCAACAGAACCGGAACCGGATCCGAAAAACTCTCAAAAAAAAAAGACTGAACCAAATGCAGACGGATTAAGGTTTGCTCCATATACTTTCTTTAAGTCCCCTTCAGGGGATTTAGGGGTTTATGCCGCCACATGGGACAAAGCTGTTGAACAGTTAGCCGACGACATTTGGAGTGGTACCGCAAAGGCCGAAGAACTCAACCGCGATTTAGTCCTCAAGTATTACGATGCGTTGAATAAATCAACCCAACAAGGATGGGGAAAAGGTTATTTCGACAACGATCTTACGCGACAATTCCGGGAAAATCTTTTGAAAACGTCCGGAGCAAAGTCTTACAATCTTATCCGCAATTTGGATGATTTAAAGAAGCAATCCAAAAGCAAAGAAACCTACATCGAAGAATCTAAAAAGCTGATCAACTTGCACAATGAAACTTGGCAGAACACCGAAAACAAATGGGCTGCCAATTCCGCAAGTGCCGCGCGCGACTTCGAACAATACCTTCAGGATGTGGATATCTATCCGAACCTGAAGAACCGCACGATGATGGACAGCGAGGTACGTCCTGCGCATGCCGTAAACGAAGGCGTTATTAAGCCGGCAAATGAATGGTACCAGCTGCCGCCTTATGATCCCGGATGCCGTTGTTGGTTGGAACAAACAACCGAAGCTCCGACAGAATACGGACTCAAGAACATTGACAAGAAGTGGGCGAACAATCCCGCGTTATCCGGACGTATATTCGTACAGGATAACAACTACTTTGCAAGCATCCCGAAACTTTCCAATGTAGCCATACAGCGCAACACCGAACGCATGAAGGAATACATGCCTTACAACACAACAGAGAAAATCGGAGAAAACACCGTTTACATCAATGACTTTGCCGACCGTAGCGATTATTCCGACAATATAAAACGCGCCAAGCTGATAGCCGACACGCTCAACAAAGACGTATACATACGTCCGCACTTCGAAGGCGTTGCCGAACAAAAAAGCCCCGAATACGGCATCGGCAGACAGGGTATAAAGGGCGATTTAAAAGTATTACCGAAAGAAGATGTTGGCGGTTTCTTCAACAATCAGGTAAAAAAAGCAAGTAAGCAGGATTGTAAATATGCTGTAATGGATATTTCTCAGTACAAAGGTGATGCATCGGACTTAAGCGGAAAGATAAAAGAAGCATTCATTTTCAACGGAAAGGAAAAGAACCGGAACGTGCAACGCCTACTGATCATCCGGGACAACAATATCATTCAGCTGACGCGCAAAGAGGTTATGAAGGACATGTTCGACAACCTGAAGCTATTAAAATCGAAAAAGCAGTAAACCGAAGTCTCCTGCTTTTTCTGATACTTGACACGAATGTCGCGTACCCTCGATGCAAAGATACAACATTTATGGATAAAAAAAACGAAATACCAAATTTTCTTGTAGCAGTCAACGCAATACGAAAAGAAACGGCAAGAATGGCATCATCCGAGGCGGTCAAGTTCTTTAAAGAAAGCTTTGTCCGGCAGGGCTTCCTTGATAAGTCCCTGACGCCTTGGAAAAGGACGTCCAATCCGCTGGCGGGTAAACGTACCATGTACAAATCCGGAGTATTGATGCAATCCATCCGGAAGGAAGAAGAAAGCGAACAGCGCATAGTAGTCCAATCCGATACAGACCACTCCGATATTCACAACGAAGGAGGCGAAATAGTTGTAACCGAACAGATGAAACGCTTTTGGTG
>DAIOHI010000127.1:0-1926 GCA_036744815.1 Paludibacteraceae bacterium | reverse complement strand
CAACCAAGCGCGGTACCGCGTCGCGATCACAGTCAAACAGGCGCAATAACGACAAAGCAGAATTCTGCAAACGCATGGCTTTAATGCCTGTCGGCCGACGCATAACAATACCAAAACGCCAATTTATAGGCAACAGCCAAGCCTTAATGAAGCAAATCGAATCCGAGCATTTCCAATTAATTCAAAAAGAAATGGCCAATGCATTCAGGCAAAAAAAATAAGTATTTAAACAGCATTTAAACGATAAGATAATATGGAATATTGGAGCGATTTATACCTCGAAATAGCTGATAAAATCAGCACAAACCGTCCGGCTATTCAATGGATCGACATGTGGCACGAACAAATAAACTATTTGTCAACCGAACATCCATTCCCGACACCCGCCTGCTTTATAGCATTCAATATGCTGAGTGCCGATGATCACGGATTAAAAGCGCAGAATTGCGATACACAGATAGATATTTATTTCTATTACGAATGTTTTGAGGATACATACGCAGGCTCTTACAATCAGGAGTCGGTCATCGCTTTTTTGCGCGAGCTTACCGAATTACACAAGCTATTTCACGGCACATCCGGAACTCACTACAGCGAAATGCGACGCATAGCCATGAAAGACGAAGCCAGCGGTGACGCTGGCAACCTCTATCGAATATCATTTGCTTGTAACGTGTATGATGATAGCGCGGTTAAACAATACAACGAGCAGGAAGTAAACGACATCAACATTATCAGAGAGGACATCCCGAAAACAGAACCAACACCGGGATACAATATAGAAACTAATTAAACAACGCATAACATGGTATTGACGTTATTAAAACAAACGTCAATACTTTGTGTTATGCAATATGCCAATCAAACCAATCCAATGGTGCTGACCTGTATATCAAATGATGCTCGGAACATATTTCTAATGTATTTAAAACACCTATCGATAAGATAGACCATTTGTCATAACCTGAATCCTCCCAGCATTCATTAAGCGAGTCAATGCCTTCTTGATTTAGTGTTAAAATATTGTTACCAAGCATTACCTCTAAGGCACATTGCATAACACACGGTTTGCCGTCAGCGTTGCTGACTTGCAAATTATTGGGTTTATTCTCGTTACTCATATTTATTTTGTTTGTTAAGTTTTGTTCTTTTTATACGCCGAACGGCAAAGCCGTCGGGACGTTATGCATTATTTTTCATCCAACAAGCTATTATAATACTTCACATTCTCTTCATTATAAAATATCCGCGAGTAGATATACTTAGAGTCAAGATAAAAGATATCTTCCGACAGCTTACTAAGCACGTCGTCCATGCGCATACGCTTCACATCGTACATTCGTGAAACTTATCCACAATCGCTCTATCTCTTTTCTTTATAAGGTCTCTACTTCGCATTGGATATAATTAGCAATACAAAGTAATATAAAAAAATTCAGTCAAAAAGCAAGATTTAACAGGAAAAACTGTAAGGTAAATTGTAAGGTAAATTGTAAGGTTTCGATAAAAAACACCCGCAATAACATACAAAAAGAGCGATGTACGTTTAATTACATCGCTCTTTTTTCGTTCTATACTATCTCTTATTAAATCAAATCATTACCGTCCCCATATAATCATTTAAACACGCTTAAAAGAATACAACCGGGGTTAAGGGGAAATACAAACCTTTGAACGATTCGTTCGCGTTGCGTAAGCCGTTGATGTGCCGTTTGTGCTTTATTTATCAATCACTTAACATGAATGCTTGTGTGTTTCGTTTTTACTTGTTTCGTAATACCCCCTATAAAGCTGTAATAATCAAGTCAAAGATACAATTCTGAAAGCAAATCACAACTTTATGATTGACGTTGACCGTACCATACAGCTGTAATAATCAAGTCAAAGATACAATTCTGAAAGCAAATCACAACATTTCGGAAGCAG
>DAIOHI010000126.1:0-7052 GCA_036744815.1 Paludibacteraceae bacterium | reverse complement strand
TATCGGCTACGCGTTGTTTTTCGAGCGATCCTTTTATGTTAAAATTAATCCGCAAGTAGTTATCTAAAAAACTTGGAGACAGATTAACACTTCCCGTAAAACGGTCGTATTTTCCAGTTTTCAAAATACCTTCCTGACTTAAGTATCCAACCGAAACGCGATAAGGAAGATTTTTTATTCCTCCGCTGATGCTTAAGTTATTGTCAAAAGTAAGCGCCGATTGATATATTTGATCTTGCCAGTCGGTGTTGGCGCTTCCTAAATTGAAGCTTGCCAAGGAAAGTCCCGAATATTCGGCAGCTTTTGCAGCCATTTCACGGTATTGGTCACCCGTCAGCACCGATTGCTTTTTTATTAAATTGGATACCGAACTTTTTGAGTTAAAAGAGAATTGCGGTTTTCCTTGCTTTCCTTTTTTTGTGGTAATAAGGATAACACCGTTCGAACCTCTCGAACCGTAAATGGCAGCTGCGGAAGCATCTTTTAATACGCTAAAAGATTCGATGTCGTTGGGATTCAAGGTGCTTAGAAATCCGGGACTGTCGCCCTGCCCTTCGAGAGGAACTCCGTCAATAACCACCAAAGGATTGTTGCTGGCGTTGAGCGATGCTCCTCCGCGAATCAGGAAGGAGCTTCCCACGCCCGGTTCACCGCTGCTAGGAATGACTTGCACTCCGGGAATTTTATTCGCGATAAGTTGCTCGGCATTTGTAACAAAACCTTGTTGGAATTCTTTATCGCCAACTTTTGCCACAGCTCCGGTTAAGTCTTTTTGTCGAACCGAACCGTAACCAATAACTACGACTTCTTCCAATCCCAAGTCCAATAATTTCATTTGGACATCTATTTTGGATTTATCGACAGCAAAGCTTGCTGTTTCGTAACCCAAAAAGGAAAATGTAATTTGAGTGTTTGCTGAAGGAATAGAAAGGCTGTATCCGCCATCGTTTCCTGTTGCAGTTCCGATGCTTGTTCCCGGCACAGAAACGACAACTCCAGCTAAGGGTCTGCCGTTTTCATCTCGAACGCTTCCTGTTACTTGTTTTCTGTCTTCTTGCTGCTGAAGACTGTTTTCTGCAGATAATGTTGTAGCTTTCGTGACTGACGGGAGTAGCATCGAAAACATCAACAATACAGCTGCATAGCGTAGATGAATTAATTTTTTACAATAAACCAATTTTCTCATGATTTAGAAATTTAAAGTTGATTATTTATACTGTGAGATACTGAAAGAAAATTTAGAATAGATATCTCAATGCAAATATGGGAATGGAAAGGATGATAAGCAAGCATAAATAGGACAAAAAAGGAAAAAAAAAGGACAAGGATATAGCAGTTGCTTGTGCTTGTTGGTTGTAAATGAATGAAATATATTTAAATGCGTTTTGATTGTTCCGAAATATGATCGAAAAATTAGCTCTATTCGTTTGACAAATTATTTGTAGCTTGCTCGGTAAATTGCTTAGGCGTTTTACCAAATTCTGCTTGAAAACATTTGGCAAAATATGAGTGATTAGAAAAGCCGACCATGTACATGGCTTCGGCGATGGAAAATTTATTTTGAGATAACAGCATTGCCGCTTTTTTCATGCGTATGGATTTGATATATTCTACGGGAGATAATCCGGTAAGTTGTTTGATTTTCCGATAAATCTGTTTCGAACTAATCCCTGAAATTTCGCAAAGAGCATTTACGTTCAAATCGGGATCAGAGATGTTATCTTCGATGATTTTAGTTATTTTCGAAATCAGTTTTTCATCGCTCGATATTGCTGTGGGCATTTGTGGTGTCGTAAGAGATTCTAATCTCAGTTTGGCTTTTATTTGCTGTTTGTTTCGCAGCAATTGCTCGATTCGAGATAAGAGAATAGCTGAGTCAAAAGGTTTGCTTATAAAAGCATCCACATTCAACTTGATGCTTTCCAATTCTGTGTTTTTATCGTCCTTCGCTGTGAGAAGGATAATAGGAATGGTCGAAAGTGGAATTTGTTTTTTTAGTTGACGACTCATTTCCAAGCCATCCATTACCGGCATCATGATATCTCCGATTATCAAATCGGGCACTATTTCCTTAGCCATTTCTAAGCCTATTTTGCCATTTTGAGCAATATAACACTGATATGTCGGATTTAATATCTGTTCGATAAATGTCGCGATTTCAATATTGTCATCCACAATTAGAATCGTATTTTTATTGTCTTGCAATGTTTCTTCCGAAATTTCATCTGTTGAGTTAATGTTCGAAATTTCATCTGAAATCAATAATGGCAGCAATATTTTTACGATGCTTCCTTTGCCTTCTTCGGAATGTATTTCGATACTTCCTCCGTGAAGTTTCACGTAGTTTTTCACCAAATACAATCCTATTCCGGTTCCTTCGTTTTCTTTCGACGTTTTTTTCGATTGATAGAAACGCTGAAACACATAAGGTAAATCTTCGCTGGTAATTCCTACGCCATCATCCGATACGCTAATGCTGAGGCAGGCGTCTGATTCAGAATAATTCAGATTAAGCTCAATGCTGCCTTGTTCTTTTGAAAATTTCTTGGCATTCGATAATAAATTTGTCAATACCGATTCCATCTTCAAAATATCGATATTCAAATAAATGCTATCTCTATTTGTGTTAAAAGAGAAAGTCAGATTTTTCTCTTTGTATCCTTCTTCGAAAGAGGAAAGAATACTTTTTGCAAAAGATACAAATTCAACATTCGAAAGTATCAGTGTAGCATTCGAATCACTGTCAATTCGATTAAAATCAAGCAATTGATGTGTAAGTTGATTTAGCTTTAAGGCGTTTTTTTGTATTGCTTCGAGTTGTTTCTTCAGTACCGGACTTTTTGTTTCGAGTAGTATTTTGCTTATCGGAGCAATAATCATACTCAAAGGCGTTTTCAGTTCGTGAGAAATATCCGTGAAAAAGTTCATTTTCAGATTTGTCAACTCGGAGAGTTTTTCTTTCTCGATATGCTCAATTTTCAATCGATTTTTAACTCTGAAAAAATTAATTGTCCACAACACCAATCCAAATAGAAGCAGCAGGTAAATACATTTTGCCCACAAACTGTAATACCACGGTGGAGTGATTTCGATGTAAAAAGACAGGCTGCTTTCAGAAAAACTTCCGTTTGCTTCCAGTTTTCTGATTTCTAAACGATAGCTGCCATATTTTAGATTGCTATAAGAAATTCGGTTTGTGTTTTGCGTTACAATTTTCCACTCGTCGTCCAAATTTTCCATTCGATATATAAAACGATCTTTTTCTTCTCGGGAGAAAAGCAAATCGGAAAATTCGAAAGCGATGTTATTCTGATAATATTTTAGCGTGATTTTATCGATATAACGAATGCTTTTTCCATCGTAATCAACGCCCGGACGGAATAGCTGATCATTCACATACAAGGCTGTGAGAATAATGGGCGAATATGAAATGTTGTTTTTAAGGATCTCGGGGAGAAACATTGCAAAACCATCTACACCGCCCATGTAGATATAACCGGATTCTTTATCGAAGAAAGAACTTGTGAAGATTTTGTTTTTTACATTTAAGCGCTGTACTTCAAAATTGCTTTTATCGAGCACTAAAATGCCATTGGCTGTGCTAATCCAAATATGCTTTCCTTCTTCTACCATCGAAAGTATCTCGCTGTCGTTGAAAGCTGTGAATTGCACAAATTTCATTTCATTATTAGTAGGATTGATACGAAGCAATCCTGTTCTGAAACCTATCCATATAAAGCCTTCGCTATCGCCTAAAATATAGATAGGAGCTTTATTGTCGGCAGCATTTTCTATCGGAATTCGGCTGACTTTATTGTTCGATACATCTATCTTATTAATTCCATTTCCATAAACATGCACCCATACGTTTCCATGTTTGTCGGGAATGATTCTGTTGGCGGAATTACCCGAAAGACCGGAAGCGGTAGAGTAATGATAATCTGCTGTGTAGCTTTCTGAAGTAGAGTTTATTAATCGCTGTTTGTTTACAACAAATACACCTCCGAGGTAGCTCGCAATCCAAAGATTATTGTTATTGTCTTCAAAAATACAATATGCCCAATTAGCGTGATAATTATTACTTTTATCGGTAATGTTATAAGAGATGAATTGCTGAGTTTCGTAATCGTAACGATTGATGCTTCCATCGGTCGCAATCCAAAGATTTTTATCTTTATCTTCGTAAATATCCCGAATTCGGTTGTGATACAATGGATGTTTCGGATCGCCCATTCTGTACCAGATATATTCCTTTTCTTTTTTTTCGGCAGGAGAAAGTATCAAGCCATTGTTGCCTCCATACCAAAAATTACCGCGCGAATCTTTGAATAATACATAAAACTGATTTCCATCTCCTATGCCTGTAATCTGGTTGATAGGAATGAAACGATAGGACGCATTGTAATGATTCAACGAAATACCGTAGTCGGTTCCGAGCCAGATGTTTTTCTCGCGATCGACAAAGATATTCCAAACAATATTATTAGATAAAGAATTGGCATCGCGCGAATCGTGAACAATATGCTGTACAAAATCGCTATTGTCATCATACACAAAAAGACCGTTGTCGGTGGCTAAAAGCAGTTTGTTGTTTTTATCAAGAGCTAATGATTTTATCGAATTTCCTTTAAACAGCTTCAGTTGCTCAACGCTTTTTAAGCTCGAATCGTATTTGTAAAGATAACCTTCGGTTCCAATCCAGATGCAGTTTCGAAGACTATCTTCGAGCAAAGAATTCACAAATTGGTTGCTTCGGGCTTTATACGAAGGAAGTTCTATATTTTCAAATGTATTTGTTGCGGTCAAATATCGGCATAAACCGTTATAGGTTCCTATATACAAATTACCGTCGGCAGAGTGAATTATAGAATAAACAGCTTGATGCGGAAGTCCCGGATTATTCTGTATGGAAAAATCGGATAAACTGTTTTTTACGATATCGTATGCATAAAGTCCATTTAACGAACCGATCCACAGTTTATTCCCGTCCAATAAAAGAGCTCTGATGTTTGATGGAAATTGGATGTCGGAAGTTTCGTAACTGTCGGTTTTAAGATTATAAATTAAAATTCCATTATCAGTGCCAAGATACAACAAATCTTTACTTACTTGTTGTCCGCAATGTATTCTCACGCCCGTGTTATCTTCATGCGAATAATGTGCTTGGAGCGAATAACCGTCGTAACTGTAGAGACCAATGTTTGATCCGATCCAAATTACTTCTTGCGAATCTTGCATAATGAAGTTAGCCACAGACGATTCGGAGTTGAAAATAATGTTTTCAAAATTATGATAATCTGTGTTTTGTCCTTTGATGTAAAAAAAGAGCAGGCTAATGCAGCAGAATGTAAGACAAGTTTTACGAATCACAGGCATCAAAGCTTTATTTGGATGATGTTTACAAAAATAGATAAAATTATTTTATTCGCTACTTAATGCTGACAAAATCATCATATTCAGTTTTAAAAAGAAAATATAATATAAAAAGAGCTTAACTTAAATCAGAGTTTAAGTTAAGCTCTTTTGGTCTTTTTGCGGAATATGCGCGTGTAAATATTTTCTCCTATTTCAATTCTTCTAATTTGCTTTTCAGATTTTCTTGAAATTCAGGCATGTATTTAGTCATCATACTATTCATCATTTCAGAAGTCATTTCAGGTGTTTTTTCGAGCATTTTTTTTCCTGTCGGAGATTTGTAAAATTTGATCATATCTTTGATTTCCTCATGAGTGAAGTGCTTGTCGTATATTTTGACCATTTCTTCGTTCACTACCTTTTTCGAAAGATTCTTAGCTTCAAGCATTACGAACTCCATATATTTTTCGAATTTTTCTTTATCGTCGTCACTCTGAATTTCTACGCTTGCTTGTTGCGTAAGCATAGGAAGCATGTTATTCATCATGTCATCAATCATCTTTTCCGAATTCATTAATTCAAACAAATTTTTCAAGTCCGACACTTTGTCCTGTGCAACAGCTCCCAAAGCGAAAGTAAGGCTAAGAAGAGAAATAAAAAATAATTTTTTCATGGTGTTAATTGTTAATTGGTTTTATTCGGACGAAGATAGCTAAAAAAATATCAAAATTCGCTATTCTCTGATTTTATGTTCTAAAACAATAAAAAGGCTTTGATATTAGGGGTTGAAGTATGTCTTTATTTTGTAATTTCGCACTAAATTAATAAAGAATATTTATGCGCAAAATATTGGTAATAAATCCGGGTTCTACATCAACAAAAATAGCTGTATATGAAAACGAAAAAGTGATATTGGTTCACAGTTTTTCGCATTCGGCGGATGAACTGAAGCCTTTCGTTTCTGTATATGAACAGTATCGCTTTCGTCGCGATTTAATCATCCGGCATTTGGAAAACAATGGAATTGCTTCGGATGATTTCGCAGCCGTTGTAGGACGCGGTGGAATGCTTCGTCCGGTCGTTTCGGGTGTTTACGAAGTGAACGACAGAATGTTGACGGATTTGCAACAAGCGCTTTACGGTGAGCATGCCAGTAATTTGGGTGCAATTATCGCTCATTCAATTGCGGAATCCATATCCGGATGTCGAGCCTTTATAGCCGATCCGGTTGTGGTGGACGAGCTGCAAGAAGTGGCGCGTGTAAGCGGTTTACCACAAATTCCTCGACGCTCAATTTTCCATGCTTTGAATCAAAAAGCTATTGCTCGGAAATATGCTTTGGAGAAAGCTCTTAGCTATGAGTCGATGAATTTAATTATTGCTCATTTAGGCGGTGGAATTTCCGTGTCGGCTCATCGATTGGGTAGGGTAGTGGACACAAATCAAGCATTGGGCGGCTTCGGACCTTTTTCTCCCGAACGAGCCGGAACGCTTGATTGCGACGCGCTGGTGAAAATGTGCTTTAGCGGAGAATATAGCGAAGCGGAAATAAAAAAAATGATTGTGGGCAGAGGTGGTGTGGTTGCTCATTTAGGGACGAATAATGTGGGCGAAGTCGTCGGGATGGCGAAGCAAGGAAACGCTTATGCTCAACTGATTGTTGATGCTTTGTCCTATAACGTAGCGAAAGAAATTGG
>DAIOHI010000125.1:2461-7081 GCA_036744815.1 Paludibacteraceae bacterium | reverse complement strand
ATTCCTTCCAGTGAGATTCATTCACGTTACTTGTTTGTAGTTTCATATATAAAAATTTTTGTTAGCTATATTATTTTTCTTATTTATACAATATCACTTCGCTGTTTTGTTATTATTCATTGTCCGAAGAAACGAAACAATGCAAATAATATGTTATATAACATTTTTTCGATATCGTTTTTGCAAAAATAATATAAATATTAGAATATCATACAAGAACAAGCGGATAAAAGACGGCTATCTCTTTTCAAACGTTTGCGTTAATGTTGTGAAATCCGACTTGTGCATGATTGTGCCTATATTATTTCACATTTCTTGCTTTCGCTTTTTTCAAAGCTATCGCGTAAGCTTCTTGATAATAAACGATAAAATGCTTCCATAAAGCTTTTTCAGCAATGTTTGCTGCATTTTTTCGAATCGTCTCGCGTTCCTTTTCCGACATGGCGGCATAAGCATGAATAATCTCTCCGATTTGCGTGGCAACCTCGTAACCATTATAATCGGAGCGTTGTATAACCGCAACTCCGTCCTCTATCCGACGAGCCGCGTGAATTGCCCATTGTCCGAATCCGGAAAGATCGGTGGTGATGGTAGGCACCGAAAACGCAACGCTTTCGAGAGGCGTGTAGCCCCAAGGTTCGTAGTAGGACGGAAAAACCGTTAAATCCATTCCAATCAACAATTCGTAATAAGATTTGTTGAAAATTCCGTCTTTTCCATTCAAATAAGATGGAACGAAGATAATTTTTACTTTTTCCTGTTCCGAGTTAGTGAAATGAAACCAATGTATGGCTCCCATTACATTGTCGTGATAATAGTCGTGAAGTTCGTGTGTAGTGAAACGATTCCACGAATATAGCTTTGTTTCGTTCTTTTTCAGAGCCGAAGCCAAATCGTTTCGCATACCTTTGATGTGTGCAGGAACCATGATGAAAGCCACAAATTCCCTTTGTGAACCTTGTCGTTCCGAAACCCGCTTCAGACTTTCGATAAAAACATCAATACCTTTGTTTTTATATTCGTATCTGCCGGCTGTGGCAACAAACAAAGTTTCGTCGGAAAGTTTATATCCCAAAAGAGTTTCGGCAACATTGCGCAAAATGCCGCGAGCCTCTTTCCGCTTATTATCGAAATCTGATTTTTGAGGAAGAAAATCGTCTTCAAAACCATTCGGAGTAACAATGTCGGGTTGTTTCCTCAATAATTGAACACATTCTTTCGCAGTAATTTCGCTTACCGTGGTAAAGCAATCGACAATATGCGCCGCCGTTTTTTCGGTCGAATGTTTCGAAACCATGTTCAGTTCCCTTGCCATTTGATCGCCGTCGTATTCCGACAGATAATCGTACAAAGGTTTGTTGTTTCCGGCAATGGAGCGCCCGATAGATGTGGCGTGAGTCGTAAATAGTGTCGCGATAAAAGGCAGACGTTTCTTTACGTAAAAAGCTCCAAAAGTAGTCATCCATTCGTTGAAATGAGCCGCGATGTTTTGCGATGCCTTTAAATGGAAATAACGAACATAACTTTCGATAATAATTCCCGACGCGTAGCCAAACATCGAAGATTCGTCGTAATCGCCGTAAGCAGAAATGGAATCCACTCCGAAATCTTCCCACATGCGACCGTAAATTTCATTTTTTTTCGCCATCAACGGCATAAAATCGACCAGCACCGCAACCGGACTTCCGGGAATTTTCCAACGACCAACACGGATTGATAATCCGTAATTTTCTGTTGTAAATTTATCCCATCCGGGGTACATGTCTTTTATCTCTTCGAAATAAGGATTTTCTTTTCCAATCCAAACATCGGGTCCGATAAAAATTAATTTATCTTGATGTTCCGATTTTAATGTCGCCGCGCGTGTTGAAAGAACGGTGTAAATTCCACCTACCATGTTGCAGACTTCCCAGCTGCTTTCAAAAATATATTCGGGTGTCAATGTTGTTTGTAGTTTAGTAATTTATAATTTATCTTCTTTACAAAAGAATCTCTTTTGCATTGTCCTAAAAAGTTTTACAAGGTCTTTTATGACAAGTTCTACAAAATTAATACATTTTTTCGAAGAGAGGCTTAATCTACGCATTTCTGCAAAACATCAATAGGAGAAATAAAGACAAAATGCCGCTTAGTGCAATGATAATCAATGCTAATCAGCACTTTTTTAGATGTATGGAGGATTCTGTCTTTTGCTAATGCCGATAATTTTATTGATATGCTATATCGTCGGTCGTAAATAGAGATAAATCATTTTTATCTTTGTTGGAGTAAAGAAAAGTCTATTATCTTTGCTTTTTACTTTCTTGTCTTGAAAATTATAAACATTATGAAGAAACATTTTTTATTATTTTGCTGTGTAAGCATTTTTCTGTCTTGTGGAATAAACAAAAGCACACAAACGTCAGGTAATCCTGTTTTTGAAGGTTGGTATGCCGATCCTGAAGGAATTATTTTTGGCGATAAATACTGGATTTATCCGACTTATTCCAGCACTTACGACAAGCAGTTGTTTTTAGATGCTTTTTCTTCCCCCGACTTAGTTACGTGGACTAAGCACGAACGCATTATCGACAATGTGGAGGTGAATTGGGTTTGGCAAGCCATGTGGGCGCCTTGCATTGTGGAAAAAGAGGGTAAATATTACCTCTTTTTTGGAGGAAACGATATTCAAAACAATGAACAACTGGGCGGAATCGGCGTTGCCGTTGCTGATAAACCCGAAGGTCCTTTCAAAGATCTATTGGGCAGACCGCTTATCGATAAAATCGTAAACGGAGCGCAACCAATCGATCAATTTGTGTTTAAAGATAAGGACGGAAGTTATTACATGTATTACGGTGGTTGGGGACATTGTAATGTTGTTCTTTTGAATGATGATTTTACAGGCATTCGCCCTTTCCCCGACGGAGAATTGTACAAAGAAGTAACGCCCGAAAATTATGTCGAAGGTCCGTTTATGTTTATCCGCGACGGCAAGTATTATTTTATGTGGA
Organism: Paludibacteraceae bacterium; assembly: GCA_036744815.1. GTDB lineage: Bacteria > Bacteroidota > Bacteroidia > Bacteroidales > Paludibacteraceae > H1. The sequence goes on along the minus strand of DAIOHI010000125.1, from coordinate 4,088 downwards.
GCGAAGGCGGCTGGGGCGGTCCCGATTATTCAGTGGCTTATGCGATTTCAGACAATCCTTTTGGTCCTTTTAAGCGCGAAGCGAAAATTTTACAACAAGACTCTATCGCAACCGGAGCCGGGCATCATTCTGTGATACACGAAACAAAATCGGATAAGTATTATATGGTATATCACCGTCGTCCGATAACAGAGACAGGCAGAGACAGTCGTGAAACTTGTATTGATGAAATGTTCTTTGACGAAAATGGTTATATTCTTCCTGTAAAAATGACAAGGGAAGGAGTAAAAGCTAATCCGTTGAAATAACTACCTTGTTCATCTAAAGCCTAATGTTGTGGCAAAAAACGCGATCGAATCGAAGTCCAAAATTTGGAATCCCTGGCACGGTTGTCATAAGTTGAGTGCGGGTTGCATGCATTGTTATGTTTATCGCGGTGATTCGAAGCGTGGCGTTGATAGCAGCGTCGTTGCGAAAACCAAAAATTTCGATCTGCCAATACAAAAGAAGCGAAACGGTGAATATAAAATTCCATCCGGCTCGATGGTCTATACTTGTTTTACTTCCGATTTTTTTGTAGAGGAGGCTGATGAATGGCGCACCGAAGCTTGGGCAATAATGCGCCAACGAAGCGATTTGCGTTTTATGATGATCACTAAACGCATCGATCGTTTTCAGAAAACTTTACCCCATGATTGGGGTGATGGCTACGATAATGTAACAATTTGTTGTACTATTGAAAATCAAGATCGGGCAAATTATCGCCTGCCGATTTATAGGGAAGCAGCAATCAAACATAAAATACTGATTTGCGAACCAATTTTGGAACGAATCGACTTGACTTCGTATCATATAGGGGAATGGATTGAGCAAGTTGTTGTGGGTGGCGAATCAGGATACGACGCTCGTGCCTGCGATTTCGATTGGGTGATGGAACTGCATGATTTATGTGAGGAGCAAAACATTTTGTTCTGGTTCAAACAAACCGGAGCGATGTTTGTTAAAGACGGGAAAACCTATCGTATCAATCGTAAATTTCAGCATGCGCAAGCTCGCAAAGCCGGAATTAATATTTAAAACTATTTCTTGATTTAATGCTTGGAAAACATGAACACATCTGAACTTCTCAATATACGCCTATACAATCATTTGCTTGCATGTCATCAACTAAAGGAAGTTCATGAAGTTGTATCGTGGATGGGTGCTATGCAATCGCAGTCGCTCGATTTGGCAAAATGGGCAATCGGCGTACGATTAGAAAACAAAAGTCTGAAAGATATTGATGAAGCCTTAAATACAGGAACGATTATTCGCACTCATATTCTGCGTCCGACTTGGCATTTCGTGTCCGCAGAGGATATTCATTGGATGTTCGACTTGTCTTATCCGCGCCTAACGCCAATTTTTCGTTCTTATGTTAAAATACTTGGTGCCGACGAAAAACTTATTCTTCGAACTGTTCCTGTTATCAAGAAGGTATTATCGGGTCAGAAACATCTGACAAAACAAGAAATCAGTGAATTTTTAAATGCTCAAAATATAATATTAGACACGAATCACTTCAATTTGGCTGTCTCTTATGCCGAAATGGAAGGGCTTATTGTAAATGGGAAGCAAAAAGGAAATA
>DAIOHI010000125.1:0-2439 GCA_036744815.1 Paludibacteraceae bacterium | reverse complement strand
TTTTACCTTACTTGATGAATGGGTTCCCCGAAAACAGAGTCTTTCAAAAGAAGAATCTTTGGAACGGTTGGCTCGAAGATATTTTACAAGTCATGCTCCGGCAACATTGAACGATTTTGTCTGGTGGTCGGGATTGACAATTACCGAATGCCGACAAGCTATCGAATTGATTAAAGATGATTTCGTTTGTGAAACGATAAATGGACGTGATTTCTGGATGAAAAACGATATTAAAATTCCACCAACAAACAACAATTCCGCGTTATTACTTCCGCCATTCGATGAATTTGTAGTCAGTTATAAAGATCGTTCCGAAATAATCGAAGGCATTCATCATGAAAAAGTGATGACTAAAAACGGGTTATTTTCACCAACTCTTATGTTGAATGGAGAAATTATCGGTTCGTGGAAAAAGTCCGTTCAGAAGGCTTTGCCCAAAATAGAACTTTCTTTCTTCGAAAAAACGACAAAAAAAACAGAACAGCTTTTCGATTCGGAAATCAAACGATTGCAAGATTTTTATTCTAAAGGATAATTCGTTATCTGGCGTCGTTAATTAAAACAAGTCAACTACAGTTGCTTTTGTTTGAATGATTAAATCCGATGGAGCAATTTTGATTTGCAAACCACGTAGTCCGGCACTGACGTAAATTTCCGAGAAAGTATTACATGTTGAATGAATATATGTTGGAAAATGCTTTTTCATGCCGATTGGCGAACATGCTCCACGAATATATCCTGTGATAGGTAATAATTCTTTCATCGAAATCATGTCACAATTTTTATTTCCGGAAACTTTTGCGGCTATTTTCAAATTCACTTCGGCATTTCCGGGAATAACGCATACAAAGTATCCTGATTTATCTCCTTTCAAAACAAGTGTTTTAAATACTTGATCCGCATTTTCATTTAACATCTCGGCAACATGAACAGCACTCAAATCAGATTCGTCAACTTCATAAGTTATCAACTCATATTTTACCTTTGCCTTGTCAAGCAATCGAGCCACATTTGTTTTATTCAGCTTCATAAAAACCGATTAGCAGAAATGTTTATGTTTACTTTTTCATTGCTTCTGCTTTTAAATCAGCCGGCATTTTTTCGATGGCGTAGCGCAATGCTGTTCGGGGCATTATTGCTTTTTTCGACATTACATAATCGAACACTTCCTTTTGATACGCTTCGCTGGCAGCTTTCAGCATCCAACCGTAACCTTTTTGCACCAAATCGTCCTCATCAAGCAAAAGTATATCGGCAATTTCAAAAATATCTTTCAGGAACAAGCCTTTGCGAGCAGGAATGATTAATGTTACCGCGGAAGCACGTTTAACGAATCGCTTGGAAGATGTCGCCCATTTTTTTAATTCCGAAATATATTCAGGATACATCATTACAAACATTCCTACCGTATGATTACACAAGGTGTCGCAATCCGCCCAATTGGTTAAATAATTGTGTACCCAATGTTCGAAAATTTTGAAATCGGAAGTCTCGTATTGTTTATGTAAAGATTCTGCCCAAATACAGGCAACGACGGATTCTTCAAGATAGCCGGCTTGCCAAAGTTCTTCACACAAATCGAAGATATCTTGCTTTGGCAGTTGTTTTATTTGTTTAAAACTTTCTTTCGCTACCTTACCAACCTCTCCCATTTTTACTCCGTGAACTTTCGCGGCTTCACCTTCTTTGAAAAAACGGGCGGAAGATTCAACTGTCTTTTCGTCAATCAAAGCGATTAGTGATTGACGTATATCCTTAATAATTTGTTTTGGCATATTTTTTTTATTGACAAATTAAATGCCAGATTACGCCGAATTTATCCTGCACGCTTCCGAATAAAGGACTGTAAAAAGTCGCTTCAAGTTCCATAAACACTGTTCCGCCATTTTTTAGTTTATCGAAAGCTCTCCGAACTTCTTCCTGAGAAGAAAACGGAAGCGAAAGCGAAAGTATTGTGCCCGGATTAACAGTTTCGGTTGTGTCTGAAATCCAAACCGGACTTCCATTGATAAGCATTTCCGAGTGCATAATGTAGTTATCCGTATCGCGCGAAAAATGTTGTTTCATATCTTCGGGCATATCCTTAAACAAGAAAACTTTCTTATCTTTTATTTCAAAAACTGTTTCGTAAAAGGCAATTGCTTCACTTGCCTGTCCTGCAAAATTAATAAATGGAATAATCATAATTTAGATATTTAATCGGTTATTTTAAATTCTTTTTAAAGCGAACAACGGTCAACAAATCGTTGAGTTCTTCTTTGCTTCTCAGCTCAAACAGCATTGGAAGTAGTCGCCCGATAGCTTTTGTTTGAGCAAAATTATCCTTAATGCTTTCGGAAATATCTAAGTCTGCAATCGCTTCAAGATGTTTTTCGGTAAAATAGAAACTTGTTTTGAAAAATCCATCCCAAACGGAAAGCCAAAAAACAGTTTTCTTTT
>DAIOHI010000124.1:0-7093 GCA_036744815.1 Paludibacteraceae bacterium | reverse complement strand
TTCGAAAATGAGTGTAACAAAGGAAATCCGATTAAACCGTATTGCTGCATATTTCAACTGATTAATAACTGTAATAAAAAAAGCAGAGCCGAATGAATCACGAAATATCCAAGAGTTGAGCATATTCCGGATAGAGATCGAGAAATAGACGTTTTGCTTCGTCACTTTGTTTGATAGCTTCCTGCATATAATAGACGCCGAATTCATCATTTCCCGTTTTGAAATAGCAAATGGATATAAATAAATCGATAAACTCCTGTTGACTATCCTGTTGCCTCGCACTTAAATAATAATCCAACGCTGTTTCGTAGTCGCTTTTTTCGAGATAAAGACTTGCCGAAGCCATCAGCGTATCAGGTTGTCGCGGGTCGAGTGTCAACGAACGATTGTAGGCAAGCAGCGCGTTGTCGTTATCATTCAAACCGATCAAAGCTTCTGCGAGATATACCCAAGCGTCCGAAGCGTCTTCTTGCAGTGCCAATGCATCTTTAAAGTATTTGATGCTTTCAGCGTATCGCTCTTGCTCAAGCATGCAAATACCGATTCCAACCAAGGCATCGTAATTATCGGGATATACTTCCAACGAATGTGAATAATGCTCGATAGCATCGTTATAACGTTCCAATTTTTCGAAACATTCGGCAAGAAAAAGGCTGGTTTGCCACTTGTCGTTGGTCAAATCGCCGTAATCGCGATATGCTTGAATGGCTTCAGTAAATTGATCCATCTGAAAATGTGTATGCGCTTTTTGCAATAAAGCCAAGGCGTCGTTTTGTTCTATGCTAAGCGCAAAATCATAGGCTTCCAAAGCTTTAACGAAATCTTGTTGAGCGAAAAAGGATTGTCCCAAATTGAACCAAGCTTCGCTCATAAAGGCATCAATGTCAATAATCCGATTGTAGGTCTCGACAGCTTTTTTAAAATCAAGGGATTGTTCGTAACAAAAAGCAAGTTCGAAAAGTAAATCCGCATTTTTATTATTGTATCCATCGCCTTTTTGAAGCCAATAGACTGCGGTTGTCAAATCGCCTTGCGAGGAATATATATTCGCGATATCTAAGCATATATTATCGCGTTCTTCATGCTCTTGTGATATCAGCCGATTGCAAAGGATGCGGGCTTCTTTCTCTCGTCCAAGTCGTATCAACACTTCTGTTCGAAGGAGAAGAGCTTCGTAATCGTTTTTTTCGGCAAGAGTGTCGAGCAAAAGAAAAGCACTTTGATTATCGCCTGTGGCAAGGAATGTTTTAGCTCGTTTTATTTTCAGCTCTCCGCTGTTAGGATGCAGTTTGAAGCCCAATTCGAGAGCTTTCATACTGTCTTTTGTACGTCCTCTTCTCAGATAGTATTCAACAATATCCACTAATTCCTCCACGTCAAAATAGCCGTTGGCTGTTCCTGACAGATATTGTTCGTAGCGCTTTACCACTTCGTTGGACTCTTCATCGAGTGGGAATAAAAGTTTTCGACCCATAATTCGATAAAATTTCCACAAAAATAAGCTATTAGCCTGAATAATTGGCAAATTCGAGAGTAAAGTTATCAACAAAGGGGATGCTCGAAAGCTTTTGCAATGTTCGTATTCCGCTCGCTAGACGCTTGTTGCACCCCTTTTCTTAAAACTCTCTCGGACCTCTGAATCCGCCACCGCTCGGACCTCTACCGCTGCCCGGAGGACCAAATCGTTCATCTTGGCTCGGCATATCGCTAGCTTTCATTCCCGAAAAACTACTTATTTTGTAAGTGAAATTTACCATAAAGTATGCGGGAAGCGTATTGTAGCTGTTGTTCGATATGTAGTTGTCGCCAATGGTTTGACGGATGCTGAGTCGCTGGCGCAAAATATCGTTGGCGCGCAAAGATAATGTACCTTTATTCTTAAACAGAGTTTTGCTCACGGATGCATTCCACATGATTTCACTTTGATCAATCATTCCGGTATATCCCGAACGGTCGGAGTATGCGATATCCGAACTAATGGTGAATTTATAAGGCAGATTCACAACCACATTTCCAATTCCCGACCAATCCCATGTTTGGTTAACCGTGTTAATAATGCTGTTTTGTGCATTAGAATAACTGATATTTCCACGAATGCCAAGTTCGATAATGTCGTGGGTAAATGTCAACGATACTTCTTCGAATGCCCTGTAATTGCTCGATTGGTTTTTGCTGCCCAAAATCAGATGATCGGTATCAATACTTTCGAGATCAATACCACGTTCGATATAACTGTATTGTGTGTTGTATCGAAACCAGCTTCTGTTGTTGAAATGAAGTCGTTTCTTTATTACCGGAGTATTGTACATAACATTCCACATCAAACTTAAGGGAATATCTTTGGCATTCACCGTCTGGCTGTATTGTTTTAATGTGTTGTCATAAATTCTATTCGACACCAAGGCGTCTTTTGTTGCATTTGCCGATATAAAAGTACTGAATGATGATAGTTTCTCTTCATTGAATTTGCTATACATCAATCGTATATTGTGATTGAAAGAAGGATTGAGTGAGGGATTTCCTACGCTTTCGTTCATCAGGTCGTTGTTGTTTTTCACCGGCTGCATTTGGTTGATTGACGGCTGCTGCGTGCGTCCGCGGTAATCGAAGCGAAGGAAAGTACGTTTGTTACCCATGTTGTATTGGATGCGAGCAGTAGGCGAGATATTGAATACTCCGTAAGTTGTATCTCGTCCTGTTCGTCCGTCGTAATATTGCAAGTAATTGGTCGTCTGCGATGGTTCGGCATTCACACCGAACATAATATTGTAAGATTGATCGGTATATCGATAATTAAGCTCAAAATTTTCGCGGAGAAATATGTTTTCTATGTTGTTACTATATTCGGTATTCAACAAATCGTTGTAATTAGGATTGTCTTGTGTCCCCGTATTCGTGTATTGTTTTTTATCCGAACTAGTGCCATTGTAGCTTGCCGAAGCCGCAATCTCGACCATATTTTTCAGATTCCACAAAGGCTCAACCCAGGAAGCACGTAAACGAGCATTAAAATTATCGGAAGTGTTATTGGTATATTGGTCGAGTAAAACGATAGAATCGGTCGTGTATTTATTCGATATATTCCATGAATTGCCATTGCTTTGCGAAAATCCGGTATTCAGATTTACGGTCAGCGAACGTCCTTTTTTCGACGAGAATTTTCGATTGTAGATAAGGTTCAATCCTCCTGAAACGGAATAATCGTCGCCCCAATTGTGCGAATCGCCCCAACTGGTGGAATCGGCTCCTGTTTTATATAAATATTCGCGGTAAGCGTCGGAAGTGCTGCTATTGTAACCAAAATTTGGCTGAAATATTATGGTGTTCAGCGAATCAATATTCCATTCGGTTTCGAAACGAACATTAACGTTGTAACGGTCGCTTATAGAATTATTCTTCGATGTGCTGAATATGGTATCGCCTTTTGTGTATTCTTCACGATAAGAATCGGATATGTTCAAATTTTCCGAATGGTTTCCGGTAACATCTCCTCCGAGTTTCAAACTTGGATTAATGATGCTGTTATTGTTTAATCCAATATTTTGCGTTGATGTAATTCCCGTGTTTCCTCCCCATGAACCACGTCCCCGTCCTCCACGTGCGTTGTTTAGATTGTTGGCACCGGCATTTATTGTAGTTTGAGAGTTGCCGTTCATAATGTTTACCGAAGCATTTCCTTCGTAACGAAAATCGTCCGGCATTGAGAATTCATGACCTTTATCAAATACTTCCATATCGGCTCCCGCTCCGGCTCCTACATTCCCGAAAACACCTCTGCGGCGATTCGATTTTGTAGTTAGATTAATAATTCGCTCCGTGTCGCTATCTTCAAATCCGGTAAGTTGTGCCATATCGGACTTCTGATCCAAAACCTGAATTTTATCAATCATATCGGCGGGAAGATTCTTAACCGCTTGCTCAATATCGCCTGAAAAAAACTTTTTACCATCAACACGAATGTTCTTTATCTCTTCACCGTTTACGGTTATTTTACCTTCGTTATCGACTTCTACACCGGGCAGTTTTTTCAACAAATCTTCCACTGCCGCGTTTTCCTGAGTTTTGTAAGCCGTCGCATTATATTCAAGCGTATCACCTTTCACGGTCATCTGAACGGCAGTACCTTTTACCACTACTTCCGAAAGTAATTTTGAATCTTCCTGCAATTGTATGTTTTTTAGAATAACATCTTTATTTGTTATCGCTACATTCTGACTGTGTTGATGATAGCCAAGAAAATTAACATTAAGTATGTAGTTTCCGGAAGCAAGTTTATTTAAAGAAAAACGCCCTTTCGAATCGGTTTGTGTCGCTTGTACAAAAGCGGAGTCGGATGCATTTAACAAACGCACCGTTGCTACTTCGATAGCAGCACCGTTCTTTTGGTCGAAAACATTAGACTGAATGCTGTAGTGTTGCGAAAAAGCAGGAAAAGTAAAAAGTAAAAAAGTGGAGATAATGAGATTAATCCGATTCATGTGAGTAATTAATAAAATTCTTTTTGTTTTTCAGTTTAGTTTGACCGATTAAATATGGAAAGGTTTAACCGAAAACAAAAAATAATTGTATTAATCAAAATTTAGATAAGGCTCGATTTTAGATAAGTTCTCGGATGTCAACTCTTTCAAGCTTCTCAAATCGTCAATACTTTTTAGTTTTCCTTTTTTGCGACGAAGTTCATAAATAGCTTTTGATTGATAAAAATCTAAATAAGGATGCCGTTTTAAGCGGTCGATGCTTGCCGTATTGATATTTATTTTCTGTAATGCGCCAACTTCTACTGTACAAAAAGGAGCGATGCGTTCATAGTTTTCGGGACGCATACCATAAACTTCTTGCAATTGCTCCACCGAAACGAAACCACCCAATTCATTTCGAAGTCGAACAATGCCTCTGGCATAAAATCGTCCAATGCCTTTTATCCGCATCAATTCCGTTGTGTCCGCACTGTTTAGCTCAACTACGAAAACTTCTATTGTTTCTGTGATTTTTGTTGCTTGTTGTTTGACTGAATCTTTCGGTAGAGCGATGTTGATATAAGGTTCTAATTCCGCAAACTTATCAGGACTTAGTCCGTATATTTTAGCAAAGTCATCACTTTTGCGGAATTTTCCACCTTTATTCCGATATTTTAGAATAGAAGAGGCGACGTAAGGCTTAATCCCTAAACGGACAAAAGTGGCGGAATCAGCGCTATTCGGATCAAAAGGAAATAAGCTATATTCCTGTTTGAAAGCTTTTGTTTCACTCGACTTTTTTCCGTATTTGCTTTGATATCTTTCTTCGTATTGGCGCTGCCGTTCAGCTTGTTGTATGCTATCGAGCGATTGCAGATTGGTACGAAACTCTATCGCTTCGTTCAGAAAAACTTGGCTTTCTTCATCGTCGGATGTCATGAATTTAGACAAAAGAAAACCAAAGGCAAAAACAAGGATTATCAGCGAAAGAAGCACGATGACACCAATCCGTTGTCCACGTGAGAAATGAAAGAAATTCTTCCACATATTCAAGACAGATAAAGGTTAAGTAAAAAGACAGAAATCACTAATATTTTAATCCTATTCTGATTAAAATTGAATTGAGAATCCGACTCCATTTTGAGTAAATCCCAAGCGCAGGTCGAAATCTATTTTCCCTGTTACATTTCGATTGTTGTATTTGTCGATAGCAATCAAACTATTTTTATTTGCTGAATTTACAATTGGAATTGTTGCAATTATACAGCCTGCACCAATTCCCAATGTCGGTAAATTAACATCTCCACCTCCTATCAGAGTTCCGGCAGTCCATCCAATACAGAAACCGCCAACAAAACCCAATATATTTGCAAATGTCGCTGAAGTTTTAGCCTTCGAAATATAGCGATAGGCTTCCGGCTCATTTTGCATCATGACCAACATATGGTCTAAAGAGAGCTTTTTCCCCTCTGACTCGAATTTGTATCCTCCAAAAACTTTCTTTGCTGTTATTTGACATGTGTCGCATTGTGCAATTATGTTTATGCTTATAAATGCGGTTAGCAATAAAAAAACAAATCTGATTTTCATCATAAATACTCGTATTTTTTTAATAATGTAAATCCTTAGCTCCTCTCAGTTCCGACGAGATTTCATTCAGCCATCCGGCACGTTGAAACACGGCAGTTTGCACTTTTATAAAACGTATATGCTGCAAATCAACCGAATTGCCGTTTTCGTCAACCGCATTAGATATGTCGAACTTGTTAGAGTTGTTTTCGCTATCGAAATCTTCAGCTAATTGGTTTTCGGCATAGCCCCATGTGAAGCGATCCTTTGGCACTTCCCATTTCTGAGTTTCACTGTTTGATGTATTTTCGTAAGCATCGGGCAAGCGTGTGCCAGATAAGACAATGCTGTCACTTTCTGTCTCGCTCCACCACCACGAAGCAGTCCATTTCCCACCAAAGCCGGAAATTAATTCGCCCTCCTTTCCCTGATTATCTTTCCATCTAACATTGCTTTCCTCCGAAGCAGGTTTATAATAACAAACTTCGTAATCGCGCAGGCTGTTATCAAATTGATTTCCTTTTAGTTCGTGCCAAGTCTCGTTTGGAGCTCCATCGCCGTTTTCGTCCGACATCACATAGACTACAGCCGGTTCAGGCATTACACCTAAAGCATAAATTTCGAAATCATAACCGCCTTTATTGATTACATTATGGTCGAATCCTGCGATGATATATCCGCCAAATCCACCTAAATAAACAATGCCGTCGGGTTCTCCTTTGAAGTTCTCAAAAGCTTCGTCAGATATGGCATAAGCTGAATGTTGCCCCGGAGCATAAACGTATTCGAAAACTTCAGAAATATAGGCAGAAGCATTATTGTTATCCGGGCTTTCCACTTGCGGAGTGCAGGATAAGAGTAATGCAGAAGTTAAAGCGGTTACTCCTTTAATAACAACGTTAAAAGAATTTCTATATAAAAAATTGATCATTAAAAATATCCTTTTGTGTTGAAGGTTAACGCAGATATGATGTTTAGCCTTATTTGGTTTTGATTCTAGGCAAAGATAAGTGATTTTCATATATTAGCAGTGATTTTCTGATTTGAAAAAGAGGATAAATAATCTT
>DAIOHI010000123.1:0-7142 GCA_036744815.1 Paludibacteraceae bacterium | reverse complement strand
CATTCTCTACCGTCGCCACTTGAGGATTGGAACTGATCCAGATCACTTCGCTGTCACTTGCATTGGAAGGAGCAATTGCAGCGGATAAAATTTTGGAATCGTCAACAAACAAATAAAGAGTCTTTTCATCTAAGGAGAGAGCGGTAACAGCAATGTGTTTATCTTTTTCGCAAGAAGCAAAAAAAATTCCAATAAGCAAAATAGCAGAAATAGCTGTAATTCTAAAGTTTAGGTTCATTATATTATTTGATTTTGATTCGATAAATATTCAATTATTCTACATCAAGTTGATTAAAAACAATAAGCAGTTGCCTTGTAGATGGAAGATTGCTTTCTTCATCATCATCCACCTCTCGGGTATCGTACATAGTCATCTCAACTCTACCGGAAATTTTATCATCGGCAAATTCTGTAATTTCGATTTTTCCTTCTTGAGCCATCCATTCCCCTCTTAGATTTTGATTTGACTGAGCTACTGTTTCAAAATAGTCACAATAACGTTTTTCTTCATTTATTCTATCAGCAAACACATGAGTCCCTGTCGTATTAGTGGATGTAAATATTACTAATGGAAATTTATTTAAATCTTTTTGAGCAAATTCGAGTCCAATAACCCCAAATTTATTTTCTCTTACTTTAATATCTCCTGCATTCCAAGCTGCATCTCCAAAGGTGATGGAAGCATTGCCGGGAGCAGTTGTATTTGCCACAACAGTCACTTCGCATTCATCTCTAAAATCGCCGACTTTGCTTACAGCGTGTATTGTGGAGGTACCGACGGAAACAGCGGTTACAATGCCATTCTCTACCGTCGCCACTTGAGGATTGGAACTGATCCAGATCACTTCGCTGTCGCTTGCATTGGAAGGAGCAATTGCAGCGGATAAAGTTTTGGAATCGTCAACAAACAAATAAAGAGTCTGTTTGTCTAAGGAAAGAGCAGTAACAGCAATGTGTTTATCTTTTTCGCAAGAAGCAAAAAAAATTCCGATAAGAAAAATAGCAGAAATAGCTGTAATTCTAAAGTTTAGGTTCATAATTGTATTAATTGAAAATAAACGAAATACAAATTTATTTCGTATGCAAAATAATTAGAGTGTCAAATTTATGACCTTTTTTCTATTTTACCTAAATCTATACCTATTAACCGAGCAGATGTTTGAATTACTGACAGTTGTTATATTTTTATTTACATCATAGACCAAATTATCAAGATAGACATAAAAAAAGACTGATTAGTTAATCAGTCTTTTTTTATGTCATTTGCTTTATTGTACATCAAGCTTACTAAAATATACAGTCATTTTTCTTTCTTCCGGATGTTCCTTTCCTTCATCTGCCTCTTTTGCGCTAAACATAGTCATATTAATTGTACCGGAAATTTTATCATCAGCATATTCTGTGATATTTATATCTCCTGCTAGAGCTAACCAATCTCCATAAGTGTTTTTACCTTCAATTATCGATGTTTCAGCGTAGTATTCACAATAATGAGCATCATTGTTTTCTTTATCAATAAATGTAGTTGTTCCGGTTGTATTCGGCGTTGAAAATAACACAAAGGGATATGTGTCTAAATTTGTTTTAGCAAATTCAAAGAAGATATTTCCTGATTTTGAAGATAATGTTACTGCAATTATATCTGATAGCCAATAATCTGAGCCAAATCTAACAACTGCAGTTCCTGCTTGCGCACTAACAGCAACTTCACACTCATCTTTAAAAACGCCGTCCTTAGTTATAACCTGTATGGTAGCCGTACCAGCTAAAACACTTGTTACAAGCCCGTTGTTTACAGTTACAACAGTAGTGTCCGAGCTTATCCATATAACATCTTTGTTTGTAGCCCCGGCAGGTAAAACTGTGACTGACAATTGCTCCGTTTCTCCAGCTACGAGAGAGAGAGTTTGTTTGTTTAAAGATACTCCTGTTACACTTATGTTTTTATCGTCACAAGAAGAAAAACACACAAGTCCTCCAATAAAAAAAACAGCAAGAATAGCTGCGAAATTAAATTTTACGTTCATAGTTCTAATGGTTTAAATTAAATAATTCTAATGGAATTTTGCGAAGATATAGTTTTTATATTAAAACTGAAAATATAGGAAACTTTAAAGATCGTTGTCTCTATTCGAGAAGGAAATGCTAAAATTTGTACAATACAGCTGCAAAACCACCATTTCGAGCCATTTTAATTGTATATGTATTCCCATTCTCAAGAGTAGTGATTGTTTTTCGATAATCCATTGCCTGATGTCCGGCATTTACTCCATCTTTAAAGCATTCTGCCTTATAAGCTTTCCCTTTTTGTAAAAAGTCAAACGAAACATCAATAGAACGCTCTTTATCATTAGTCATGCCTCCAATAAACCATTTCTCTCCTTTCCGCTTTGCGACGACAATATATTCGCCCACTTTTGCCGCGAGAACACGTGTTTCGTCCCATGTGGTTGGAACCTGTGTTATAAACTCTGTACATTCTTTATTTTTATAATAATTTGTTGGATTATCCGCCAGCATCTGAAGTCCGCTTTCGAAAATTACGAACAAAGCCATCTGATAAGCGCGAGTTCCAATACTTGCCGAGTTTGGACGATGGCTGCAATATACTTCGGGTTGCATGCTTAACATTGCGCCTGGCGTGTAATCCATCGGTCCTACAGCATTGCGCATAAATGGAAAATATACGGAATTTTTAGGCAGGCAACTTCCCATTTGCTCCATGCCTCGCACTCCTTCATAGGAAATTACGTTTGGATATTTATATTCTAATCCAGCTGGTTTAAACGATCCGTGGAAATTTACAAGTATCTTATGTTTTGCAGCTTCTTTAGCAACTTTTTCGTAATAATTCACCATCCATTGATCACTTCTATCCATAAAATCTATTTTTACGCCTTTCACTCCCCAATCGGAAAAAGTCTTAAATAGTTCCATGTTTTTCTCTACTGTCAACCATGTCAGCCAAAGAATAATTCCTACATTTTTTTCTTTTCCATAGCGAATCAATTCATGTACATTTACGTTAGGATTTGGCGTGTACGGATCTTCGGTTGTCATTGCCCAACCTTCGTCCATGATAATATATTCAATACCGAATTTTGATGCAAAATCGATGAAATACTTATAAGTTTCAAGGTTGTAACCCGAAACAAAATCAATATCCTCACCATAAGGAGCAGCACCATTCCACCATTCCCAACTTACTTGTCCCGGCTTTATCCACGACGGATCGGCGATTTGGCATGGAGCAGAAAGCTGTAAAGTCAAGGTGTTTTCGACTAAGTTCTTATCTTCTTTAGAAATAACAAAATAACGCCAAGGAAAATTTCTTTTTCCATCTGTTTTAGCAATATAGTCGGCAACCTTCAGGAATTTCAAACTACGATCACCATCGGGTCCGAATTCTAATGGTTGATTCGGAAATGTTGCAACAACCGAATTTTCACCTGTTCCTTTCAAAAACATTGCAGGATAATCAGTCAAATCTGATTCGGAAATTAAAATTTTATATGGTGATTTAGCTTCTATTAAAACCGGAAGCGTTGACATAGGATCGGAATTTTTCCATTCGCTTGCCTTCATGTGAGAATATTCTTCTTCGTAAGCTGTTTTAAAACTACCTGGCTGTTGGATGTGGAAAAAATAGTCAGAATTGAAATGAAGATTGAAATCTTCATTTAGCACTTCAATTTCTTTTTTCTTAAGATTTGTATTAAAACGATATGCAAGTCCATTGTCGAAGACCCTAAATTCGACCGAATAATCGCCTTTAAAAGCCATCGTAAGTAAATTGCAATGATTTTGCACAGAGGAATATTTTAGCGGGACAACAGGCGTTAAGGTTTCGTTAATTGTCGACTTTTTGTTACTTACAAGTTTAGGATTTTGACCCAAAATCTCGTCAGAAAGATAAAGAGCCATGTTGCAATTACTCAACAAAGCATCGTTATTATAAAAAACTGAATAGTAAATTTTGTCCGAGATACTTATATCAACTTTTATTTGCTTATTAGGCGAGCTAATACTTAAATTTTTCTGTGCGTGAATTGTATTAAATGTACAAACAAACAAAAACAATGAAATCAAAACAACTACTTTTTCTTTTCTTTTCATGCTAAAAATGAATTTACACAATCTTCCTTTTTGAGGACTTAATTTATTAATTCGCAATTTTTATAAAAAACAAAAGGCGGATTCTTTATCCAGATTATCCGCCTTTTGAAATACTAAAAATCATCTTATTTTTTTAATACTACTTTATGAAGACTACTTCCTTCTATCGTTCTAACAAGGACAAAATATATTCCGTCAGAATAATTCAAGTTTATATCAATATTACCGTCAGATGAATAAGACGCATACTCTTTTCCTGAAACATCAACAATTTTAACTATTGCCGGTGAAGAAGTTACAGTGATTAACCCACTCGACATTGTCGGAGAAACTCTTGTATTTGTTTTGAAAACAGTTTTGTCCGAAGTAGGTATTTCAGCAACTTTTGTCAATTGCCATACATTATGATCTTGTTTGTTCAAATAGCATCCAATGCCATCGTTCTCATTATCAGGTGCGAAATAATCATTATTTCCATAATTTGAAAGTGCCTGTATTTTATAGTTTGATCCATCAGGAATCAAAATAAACTTGGCAATACTTCCCGGATCTGTCGTAATTAAACCCATTCTCCAATGCTCTTGCGATAGATATAAATATTGACCTGTCAAATTTTCTTTGATATTATAAATATCAGGATATGTTGCATCGGGAACAATTAATTGAAATTTTTGTCTGTCGGCATCTACTCCGGAAAGAATTTGGAAATTCTCCTGTAATCGAAGTTCCCCATGCATCTAAATCATTTTCTTTAAAGTAAATTTTATAGCCCTTTATCATTCCATTGCCCGAATCGCCTTGGCGTGGAACATATAAAAAAGCAGGAATAGAAGTATAAAGTTTTCCCATATCAACAATTATTTCGTGCGGATAAACTGGAGCACCGGCATCCCACGAAGTATGCCAAATACTTCCATAATTTCCATCAATGGCATTTGTTGCTAGATCAACATTGCTTTGGCTATCATAAGAAACGACCGACCAGCCCGTTTTATCGGCTACAACTAACTGAGTAAAAACCAATGAAATACATGCGAAAAGCATGAGGAAAACAAAATAAAGTTTTTTCAAAAAGTACATTTTTTCAAAAGATTAATCAAAGAATATTATAATAAAGGCTCTATAAAAACTGAAAAAAATCCCAATCAAGTATAACTGATTTATTTATTTAGAAAGACCTTGAAAATTTCTTCATTTAAGGTTTTAACCGCAACAAAGTACAATCCATCAGGATAATTTAATTCTATCGTAATCTCGCCATTGCTATTGTAAGTGGATAGAGTTTGTCCTGTAGAATTAATGATTTTGATGTTTGCCGGTTGATTTGAAGTTACATTGATACTTCCTTTCGATAAAGTTGGGAAAACCGATATTCCGGAAGCTGCAACTTCCGAAACAGCACTTTCTCCATCAACTTTTTCAATCTGCCAGATAGCTCCGCTTCCTTTGTCTGAATAAACATAAGAATTGGTCGTTGTTGCATCAAAGTTGAAGTATTTATCGCTTTGCCAAACGCCTTTCATAATAAAGGTACAATCTTCTTGTTTTAGAACATTTACCTGTCCGTCGTTATTGGTTTTATCACCTAAGCGCAAGCGCCAGTATGCATCATTATTGCTTATTATGTATTTTCCTTTAATCGTAACATTATATGTATCGGTTTTTCCTGAAACTGGAAGAAACTTAAAAACGAAATTTTCATTTTTTTCCACTAAAGGATTGATACAAAAATCACCTTCGTTTGAATTTGACTTGTATTGCAGATATAAACCCGAATAAAAATGTTTGATGTAATATTCCGTATTGGAAACTACATTATTTTTACAATCTTCTTGCTCCGGCTCTTTTTTTTTTGATGCCTCAATACCCAATTCTGCTGCTGAAGCCCAAGCTCTTCCTTCAACTTCCGATTTTGCAATAAGTTTAAAAAATCTGGCAACGGGCTTAGAAGCAATATTTACCGACTGAATGCTCGAATTGTTTACAAATTTTCCCGTTGCAGCGGCTCTCCCCCACTCGTTCGGGTCGTTGCTGAAATAGACTTCATAATCCGAAATTCTACCGTTCGCCCCATCAATACGACCTTGGTAAGTGAATTGTTCAACCGTATATTCATACAGCATATCAACAATTATTTCGTGCGGATGTGTCGGCTCATTATCTCCCCATGGTGTATGCCAAATAGTATTTTCGTTATCATCAATCGCATAAATAGCTTCATCTCCTCCGTGTTGGCTTGAAACTTTTGCTACACGCCATTTTGTTTTATCTATAAGAACGTAGAAATATTTCTCCGACTCCATACTATTGAAATATCCATTTCGTTTGCTGTAAGCTTTTACTGTCCCGGCATCCAACAAAGCAAAAGGTTGACTGTATTGTTGAAATGCAGCGCCATCAATACTGTAATAAATATCAGCGCCACTGGTTGTTGTAGTCAAAGTTACATTTCCGCTTTTATCGCGTTCAATTTCAACGGCAGCACATACAGGACTTTCAACTCGTGCTTTTTCTGAAAGTTGATCATTAGTAAGTTCACTTGAAATCGGCAGAATCATAAAATCAAACAAAGTATAATCAGCGCGTAATTCGTATTGTGACATTACATCCGGACCACAACTTGCGTTTCCTAAACCTCGCATCTTAGCGTCTAATGTTAGGATCGTATTTTCGTTGAAAGTTACCTGATAAGGATGTTTACGACGGTTATTGCGATTTTGATAAAGCTCTTCGGGTTTAAAATGCGTTGCCGATGCCGACATTTTATCAGGAGCAACGAACAATAAGCCCTTGCCTTCGCTGTCGCGTAAACTCATCCAGCGTACTTCTTCTTTATTCCCGGTTTCTTGCGGCAATATATAATTCACCCATTGATCGGCAACAGTGCTGCTGTAAACACTTTCATGACAAGCTTCTTTGCGGTCAACATAAGAATCCCAAGGTCCGCGACCGAACCAAGTAAATTGTTCAAAATCGCTCGGCATACTCAATCTATATCCGATACGCGGCGTTATTACATTTTTCAT
>DAIOHI010000122.1:0-7156 GCA_036744815.1 Paludibacteraceae bacterium | reverse complement strand
GACTACACTATGTATGCAAGTCTTTTGACAGAAGGTGGAAGATATAATGAAGCTTTAGCTGCATATAATGACGCAATTCTTATTGACAACAAACCGGAATATTATTTAGATGCAGTTGAAGTTGGACGTGCCAAAGGTGACTTTGGAATTTCGGCAGATTATTATATAAAATATATGAATGCGATAGGCAGCGATGCGGTGGAAACTAAAGATTACAACACCTTAGGTTTTTATTACTACAATGCTGGTACCGTTATGGTAAAGAAAGCCGATTTGCTTCAGGAAATGCAGTCCGATGCAGCATTGGTTAAAACATTAACAGCAAAAGGAAATGTTTTAGATTCATTGCAAAACAGCGCAGATTATTTTTCAAAAGCTTTGTCGGTATATTATTTGACTAAAGCCGATTCTGTTTTCCAAATTTTGGTGGAAAGAATTCCTGAAAGCTATAGCGGTTATCGTTGGAGAGCTTTGGCTCAACATGCTATTGCTCTTGTTTACAAAGCAGAGAAAGATGGTGCTGCAAAACCTTATTACGAAAAGGTTATCGAAGTAATTACTACTAGCGAAGAAGAAAACTCTGCTGCACAAAACAAAGTCTTGGTCGAAGCTTATAATTACTTGGCATACTACTATCTTTTGAATGACGAGTTAGATTTGGCAAAAGTAAATTGCGATGAGGTTGTAAAAATCGAAGCAAATAACAGAACAACAGTTCAATTGCTTGACGCGATCAAACAACGTCAGGATCAAATAAAAGAACACAAAAGACAACAAGCTGCCGCAGCCGCTGCTGCTGCCGCAAATAAATAATTTTTTGTTTGCAAAATATACTATGAAAGAGGAATCTCAACCAGAGCATTCCTCTTTCTTGTAAAATACATAATATGACATTTGAAGAATTCTCTTTTTGCGATGAGTTGATGGATGGCTTGCAAGCCATGAATTTTAAAACAGCAACGCCGGTTCAAGAACAAACTATTCCTATTATTTTAAATAAAAAAGATGTAATTGCCTGCGCCCAAACCGGAACCGGTAAAACTGCCGCTTTTCTTTTGCCGCTTCTTAATAATTTACGTACAGAATCCCACGATGAAAATGCTCTGAATGCCATTATTATGGCTCCTACTCGCGAGTTGGCTCAGCAAATTGATCAACAAATGGAAGGCTTTTCTTATTATTTGCCTTTTTCCTCCGTGGCTGTTTATGGTGGTAATGATTCGCAAGCTTGGGATGTTCAGAAGCGCGGATTAACAAAAGGAGCCGATGTTGTAATTGCTACTCCCGGGCGTTTGTTGTCGCACATTAATTTGTACAACATTGATTTTTCGAAAGTAAAATATTTTATTCTTGATGAAGCCGATCGAATGCTTGATATGGGATTTTATGACGATATCATGCGGATTGCAAAATTATTGCCGAAAGAACGTCAAACCATTATGTTTTCGGCAACAATGCCTCCCAAAATACGACAATTGGCAAAAACGATTTTGAATGATCCTGAGGAGGTTCGGATTGCAGTTTCTCGTCCGCCCGAAACTATTATGCAAACGGCTTTTATTTGTGGCGAAGGACAAAAAATAGGAGTCATTCGACATTTGTTTTCTACGCAAGAAGCCAATAAAGTGATTATGTTTTCCGGCTCGAAATTGAAAGTAAAAGAGATTACAAAAACGCTTCGGAGTATGAAACTTTCGGTTGGAGAAATGCATTCTGATCTAGATCAAGCTCAGCGCGATCATATTATGCATGAGTTTCGGAATAATCGAGTAAACTTGTTGATTGCTACGGATATTGTATCGCGTGGAATTGATATCGACGACATTTCTTTGGTTATCAATTTTGATGTGCCTCACGATGTGGAAGATTACGTGCATCGAATTGGACGAACAGCGCGCGCAAACGCCGAAGGAATGGCTATAACCCTTGTTTCGGAAGAAGAGCAATACAAATTTAAACAAATAGAAGATTTTCTTGGGAAAAGTATTTATAAAATTCCGCTTCCCGAAGAATTGGGCGAAGCTCCTGCTTACGAACCTGATAAATATCGTAGAATGAATAATAATAGACGTCCGGGACGAGGTTTTAAGCGAAGTTCAGGAAGAAACACTCATAAAAGGACGTCGAAATAAATGTCTGAGAATTTGCCATTCCCACATTTAAATATTGCGCAAGCACGGGAGAAAATGAATCGGCTTGCAGGGGAAAAACAGGCATTTTTATTCGTTTTTGATTACAAATTAGAGCGCTTGATCGTTCTTCGTTCCGATGAAATTGACGCTTCGTTGATTCGATATAAAATCGGAAAATATACGAATGATATAAAGGATGAAAAGGCTAAAACATCGTTTCCCGTTTTTGAAAAAATCCATTCGCCATCTTTAGACGATTATGCATCAAAATTTACTTTTGTACAAAATGAAATCAAGCGTGGAAATTCGTTTCTTGTTAATTTAACGCAAGCGACCGAGGTTTTTGGTAATTTTTCTTTACTCGATTTTTATTCCAATTGTTTCGCGAAATACAAATTATGGATAAAAGATTCTTTTACTGTACTTTCGCCTGAGATATTTATTCAAATACGGGGAAACGAGATTTCTTCATTTCCGATGAAGGGAACTATCGATGCTTCGATTCCTGATGCGGAAGATAGAATATTGAAAGATAAAAAAGAGGAAGCCGAACATGCGACCATTGTCGATCTTATTCGCAACGATTTGAGTATGGTAGCTTCAAATGTGAAAGTGACTCGATACCGTTATGTTGACCGGATAAAAACAAGCAGTCGAGATTTACTTCAGGTTAGTTCCGAAATATCAGGTCGTTTATCGGATGATTATCGTCACCGAATAGGAGATGTTGTTTTAACGCTTTTGCCTGCAGGTTCTATTAGTGGAGCGCCGAAGCGAAAAACTCTTGAAATTATTGAACAAGCTGAAACTTACGAGCGAGGATTTTATACCGGAGTTTGCGGATTTTTTGATGGCGAAAATTTGGATACTGCGGTTATGATTCGTTTTATTGAACAGCAGGGAGAACGATTTTTTTTTAAAAGTGGTGGCGGCATTACGGCTCAGAGTTCAATGATGGATGAATATCGGGAATTAATTCAAAAAGTCTATGTCCCAATTTCTTGAAACAATACGCTTATATAATGGTGAGTTTTCCGCGCTCGAATATCATCAAGAACGCGTCTGCAAAACTTTTTCTGCATTTTATCCAAAGGAAAACCCCTTTGATTTGAATATAGAATTACATTCGAAAAATATTCCTGCAAACGGATTGTATAAATGTCGTATCATTTACGATTCACAAATACGTAAGCTGGAATTTATTCCTTATCAACTTCCGATCATTCGTTCGTTAAAGCTCGTACAAAGCAACATCTCGACAACTCATTACAAATCAGCATCGCGTGACGAACTGAATGCCGCTTTTTCCCTGCGCGAATCTTGTGATGATGTTCTTCTTATAAAAAACTCGTTACTTACCGACACTTCATTTTGCAATATTGCCCTTTTTGATGGCACAGAATGGCTAACACCTAAAACTCCTCTTTTGTATGGCAGCATGCGCGCTCGCTTGTTGAACGACGGTTTTCTAAAAGAAGCCGATATTCGCGTAGAGGATTTGAAATGCTATAACCGGATAAGTCTTTTTAATGCGATGATAGATATTGAACAGATAGATATTAAGATTTCGGCAACGACAATCGTATTGTAAATGTTTTTCCAGCTTCGAACATTTTAACAATAGTAAATGTTATTTACTGTGAACCAGTTTTTAAATAATTATTTATTATTAATCAAGCTAAACAGACATTTTTATGAAAAGATTATTATTTGTTATATTTTTTGCTGTAAACATATTTTTTTCTCTCAGCGCTCAAAATGAACAGGAGGACTTCAATAGAAATCAATGGAAAATAGGAGTTGGTCTTGCCAATACCAACGATATAGTAAGTGCAATAAGCGACGTCTTGTTGGTAGGCTTTTCAGGAGGAATTGCTACTACAGAGAATAAAACTTTCTCCGGTTCCTATTATTTAGGATATAAATATGCTTTTTCAAAAAGGCTGTCATTGGGTGGAACATTTGTTTATAATAAGAATAGTTTTGATCTGATGGCTGAAGGAGATAAGGTTGGGCATTATAAAAATAATTATTATACAATTGCCCCCGAACTAGATTTTACTTACTTGAATATGAGCGTACTATCTCTTTATGGGAGTGTGGGAGCTGGCATTACGTTAAATAACCAAACATACATAAAAGATGGAACTAATAATAAAGAGAAAGCATCTGCTGCACATTTTAATTTTCAATTTTCACCTATCGGATTGAAAATAGGGCATAATGCAGGTGGATTTTTAGAAGCAGGTTTTGGTTATAAAGGTATTATAAACTTAGGTTTCTTTGCTAATTTATAATTTTTCAAAGTTTTGTTCTTTTAAAAAAAAGTTTACCAAGAAAATAATTTAAACTTAGAAATAGCATTGAAATTAATCCACTTGGGATGTTGAGTGCAGGTGGAAAATCAATATGCCCTTTTCCTGGATCTCCTGTTTCATTTGTTGCTGAAGTGTTTTCGGTTGACAAATAGTTGACAGGAGATTTTTTGTCCTGCATTGCAACAAAACCATAAGATTTGATTTGTTGAGTTGTATTGTTGTTTTCTTGATAATTTGTAGCTAAAGCTAAAAAATTCATATTCATTGAGAGTGTCGTGTTATTGTAGGCGTAAGATCTTTCACTTTTATCTAAAATATTGCTAAAAATAAAACCTTCAACAAGTCTGTTCTCAAAAGTATTATCATGTCCTTCTGAATGATGAATTCTTCGAATTGGTGTTGTCGAAAAATTGACATTGATTGGGCTAGATCCACTTTTAATATTTGTGATTTGACTTGTTTTGTTAGGACTATAATATTGTTTTGTTTGTTGTTTTTTTGTCATATCTAAAAAAAAAGTTAGATATTCTTTAAAGTGAGAATTTATAGACTTACCATAAACAAAAGATTTATTTGTGTCAAAATTAAATAATTCTAGTTTATTCTTATTCGAAGTATTCCAAAACAAGAAAGCAAGAATTGATGTTATTACCACAACCGTAATTTTATTTTTCATATTGTAATACAAATTGTTTGTTCGTCGTTTCCTTATTATTGCATATTGTTTTTATCAAATAAACTCCTTGTGATAATGTTATAGGGATTAAAGTTGTTGTGTTTTTTTCAAATAGCCCTTGTTGCAGCATGTTTCCCGAAATATTATAGATAAAGAACATGCCTTTTTCCAAATTACGATTGTTGATATATAGTGTTTGATTCTCTATATATGTTGTAATTCCACTCTCGTTCTGGTCGTTTTCATTCAGTTGAGATATTATTTTGAATCTGTTTTGAGCTTCAGATGAATTTGAAACAGTGAAATGATATTCAGTGTTATTTGCCGTAATGTCAATCATTTCATTCGTTATTTTATCTAATAAAAAGATGGAATTATAACGTTCGGATAAATTACTATGTTGAAAACTTAATGTGTAATTTACATCTTTAGAGCCAGCTTTAAAGCCAATGTCAATACCATTTATGTCGTTAGTTGAACAAACCTGATAAATATCATCTTCTGTGCTCGCATATAATTGAGCTACTTCTCCCGAAGCAAGTATTTTAGGTCCATCCCAGCCATTATCAAAGTTGTTACTACAAGCTTCTTCAGTAAACAACCAGAGCCGATCTACATAATTTTCGCTACGCATATCAATAGTTGTATATGTTTTAGAGTTGTCACTTTTCGCTCGTTGAGCAACAATATTTTTTGTACTTAGAGCATAATCAATGCTTAGCGTTCCTGACTTATGATTATTTTTTGTATCTACTTTTACTAGAAAACCCTGCATTGAAGGGATGCTTGTTGTTCCGGTATAATTTGCTTGATTTTTAGGAATAGATAAGTATTGTCCAGGTGTAGTCGACTCGTTAAAAACACTTCCGTTTTTTCCGTCTCCATTATACCAATCAGCAAAGCTACCTGTGTTATAAAGATAAACCGTTTTCTCCATACCATTTCCGAAGCTAATATCAGCTACATTTATAGCCATCGTATAAGGGTTTGCCAAAATATGTTGTCCTTGATAGAAAGAAATGTCAGTTACAGTTAGCAATGTGTCTGTCAGATTTCGATTAACTAATTGCCCACTTATACTGAAGCTACGTTTAGCTGGCTGAGTTATCTCGTATCCTTGAAAAGCTTTCATAACAGAATTGTTTGAAAGAAAATCCCATTGTTCTCCTGTTGTATCAGTTTGCTTCGCTTCATTCCATATTCTTATCCATGAAGAATCGAATGTTGGACTTGCTGTGATTTTATGTAAAGGTATTCCGAAGTATTGCCAGCGGTATTTAGCGTTATCATCCAATTCAGTTCCTATAAATGCTTTTGAAAACATCTCAACAGTTGCATAAACAGGTTTTGTTTCGTTTGGAAAGAAAAACGAGGCATTAGCAACAGCTTCACTTGCTTTTATTATAATTCGGTTGTTATTATCCGTATTAATACTTCCATTTACAATTAATGTTTTTTGCGCAGGAATGATTAATTTTTTGTCGGTTTGAATAGTCAAATTGTTTATTTCACGGGTACTTGTATCTAGTTGCAAATCGTTTAATGCAGCTTGTCCTTCGTTGTTTGCGATGCTCGCAAATTCTATATTCTTATTGCTAGGTGGTATCATATTAGCTGTCCAGTTTGAAGCATCTCCCCAATCATTACTCGTGCTACCAAGCCAATAGTTTTTGACTTTTATGTTTACTTGCGCACTGTCACAGATTCCATTTTCACATATTTTGTATACAAAACTATCCTCTCCCATAAAACCTGTATAGGGTTTATAATTTATAGATTTGTTCGAATTGATTTGAATATTTCCGTCTGATGGATGACTGGATATTGAAATACTTATGTCATCTATTGTACGATATGTGTCATTGCCCAAAACAGGAACATCCACGCCTGATGCAGAGTTTGCCGACACAGAAGCTTCATCATCAATAGCTCCCATAACTGTTATTAGCTCAGTGTTAAATGCAAGAAAAGCTGGGTCACTTGAGCCCATTAATTTGTAACGCAAGGCTGCTACATTATCAATGTTGTCT
>DAIOHI010000121.1:1160-7237 GCA_036744815.1 Paludibacteraceae bacterium | reverse complement strand
TCTAAATAATTACGACGGGATACGCGGTATTTAGCACCGAGGGTAATGCGATATTCGTCGGCAAAAAAGCCGTGCTTGCTGTTTATCGGGCAAAGCAGCTCACCCGACAGATAGGGCTTTAACGGAAGTTGAAAGAAGCTGTATTCTACTTCCGCTTTATTGCGCCACACATATTTGGGATTGAATTTATAGTCGCCAATGTTTTCGTCGCGATAGGTCGATTGCATTCGTGTGCGGAACTTAAAATCGTATCTCATATATTTTCTCTCGGCATTCAAAGCTAAAGAAAAACGATGCCGCATCTCGTAAAAATTATCTTCATTCCGATATTGCAAGTCGTATCCTGCACTGGCTTTCAGCAAATCACGGATAAGCGTATAGCTCAAACCTGCCGAAGTGGTCGAGCGTTTGAAGGAAGAAAAGGAGTCGTCGAAGCGGATTTCCTGTTCCAAATCCACGCTTGCCGAACGCCCAAAGTCTTTGGCTATCGACAAAGCAGCCATGCCCCCTACATCATGCAGTTGAGCCGCTGCTTTTATCAAATAGCCGGAGCTTATAAGGAAAAAGAGTAATATGTAATATTGGATTCTTTTCATTAAGAAAAGCCACTTAGTTTGGTAACACTGTCAATCGAATTTGCTTCATTCCTCAAAGGATGATAATATACTTTTACATAAGCCACATCGCGCAAGAAATCCACATGCCCGACTTCGTGCTTTAGTACGGTTATTCCCAGCCTTTTTTCCAAATCGGCTTTTAGTTCTTCTTCTTTTTCGGGAACAATAAGTTCTATGTTTTCGTAAAGAACGATTTTAGTGGAAACATGCTTTACAAATTTTGAACTTTCCATCACAGCGATAGCTCCGATAAAGAATGCGTTCGCCACTAAAAGTTCTCCAATACTAACTGATTTCGACAATCCGTTGATTACCGATATCCCGATAACGATAAACAAATAAGTCATTTCGCGTATGGAAACCTGCTCCGTTCGGTATCGTATAATTCCGAATATAGCGAAAAGTCCCAAGGCCATTCCAATCTGCAAGCGTACCGTATCTAATAAGAAAATAAGAAGAAATACGGTAACCGAAAACAATATAAAGGTAAAATAGAAATCGCGTCTGCCGCTTTTCTTGTAATAGAAAAACTTAACGATAAGCCAGCATACAAGAAGATTGAAGCCAAAGCGGATAACTAATTCCAGCACGGACTGTGCTTCGAAAATGGGAATCCCCATAAAGTCAGGACCCGAAAAACCTTGTTCTCCATACATTTCGGCAATGGACGGATCGTATTCCGGAAAATCAGATTGAATCATAATTCTTTTTTGTTATTTTATTTATTTGTCTCAATTTATTTTTAAAGCGATTATTTTTCAAATCGGGATAACTAAGCACCATTCCGATGCAATATTTACTCATATTTCTGGGAGTGATCGACAGATCGCGTAAATAATCATGAAAATAAGAATGCACGTTTCCACTCTGCTTCATTTCAACGATCACCAAATCCTCAACTTTGTTAACCACGGACGAATCCACCGTCTGATAAGCCAGATCTATGTCAATCGTAATCCGCTCCGTTTCATCATTATCAACAAGGGTTATCCGTTGAAAGAAGTTTTGAAGCATCGGCTTTAGCAAATCGAAAGAATAAGGCGATTTTTCAACGATAAAACGCTGTTCGCTTTCGTCCAAATCCAAGGATTGAAACTGCTGATTGTCGATCATAATCCGCTTTTTCGATGTTCTTCCCTTGTTGTTTTTCTGTTTTATTTCCAAGAACGACAAATCCGAATTCAAATACGAACGCATCCGAATTTTATAGCGGTTAACCCTCCTGTTGTGATGCATGCAATACATATCCGCTTCTTCGGTATCCCAATATATGCTGGAATAAGGAGATATCTTTTCGCCGTTGATTTCGACGATTTTATAATGTTCAAGAGCTCTTTCGAGTAAACAAGGCAGTTGATTAAAATTCAAAAGAAACTTCGTATCTATCCGATTCATCAATTTCACTTTATCCATTTCGGCAAGCGTAATAGTAGGGAATCCCTCAAATAATTTATTCAAGGGATCCGAATCTTGACAGGAATAAAGCATTTCCTTATTGATAGTTGTACTGAAATTCTTTCTTTGTATATAATCTTCCATTGGGCAGGTAATTATACTGCGTCTTTTTAGTGCCGTCCTTATTGTATTCGTATTTTTTAATGCGGCTTACTTTATTTCTATCATCATAAACCACTTCTTTTATACATTGATTTTGTGCATTGTATTCGTAAGTAGTTCTTTGACGCATGCCGTAAGTAGCATACTCAATTTCTTCAATTTTATAGCCGTCTTCGTTATACACCGTCAAGTGGTCGAGCCAACTATTTTTGCCCTTTGCATCGGTATTATACTCACGCACCGTTAAGTTTTTTTTGCGCTCCCGGTTCTCATCCTTCAGCGATTCGGGCGATGGTTGAGAGTAAAGGTAATTTGCCGCGCCAATTGCAAAAAAGAATAATATAAGTGCTTTTAATATGTTTTGCATATATTAATAAATTTATTTTTTTTAATACTAAGAACGGAGCCTGACAATAATATTATTGGAAAGTTCTACTGTAGTACCTTCTGCCGTAACTTTTACTTCAATTATACTGCTGGGATCAACATACAAAATACGATCTTGGTCTTCGCTCACTCCATAAACCTCATAATTGCCAGTCGCCAATTTTTCGAACACAAAAGTACCATCAGCACCAGCTCGAACATCATCAAAAGGCATAGAGACTCCTTTTTTGCGAATATATACACGCTGATCCACAGCCGGAACAGATGACGCGACAACGGTATTTTTATCGTAATAGTTGGCAAGTATTTTTCCCTTTACATAGGATTTACCAAACATTTTTCCTTCGTGAATGTAGATGTTTTTAGTCGAAGCTGTCTTCCCTGTGGCAACATAAACGGTATCGTAAACCGCCTCTTCATGTCCATCGGGATATTTGTTATAGGCGAAAACAACGTATTTCCCTTCCACTAAATATTGGAATTTGAAGTAACCGTCCGGACCGGCGTCCATTTTATCGCCATAAGGTCGTTGGTCGCCGTATTGAATATAGACATCGCTTCTTCCTGCGGCGAAAGTATCTGTTTTGAAACTATATTCTCCGTCTGGATGAATTATTTTATAAATATATCCCTCGACAGAAGAAGTTCCTCCCTCACCTTCCTCATTTATGCAGGACGCAAATGAAAAAAGGCAAAAACTCATCATTATTATGGAAATGTATTTCATACGTTTATTTTTTAAGGCACTACGAAACTTGCATGCGATCATTTTCATGATTTTTGGTGCTTCCAGCAACATGCTTATTTCATAATTTTTACATTCATATTAAATTCCAATTACATAAAAAGAAAAAAACGATGCAAAGGTATGTACTTTTACATTATCTAGTTCTTCTTTTTCAGCAAAAAGTGTCTATCAACAATATGTTGTGCAACATATTGTTGATAGATTTATCGTTAAATACACAAAAGGTATAAAAAGTAAGAAGTATTTCTTCATCGAAATTTTCAAAAAAATATTTTTCATACTTTTGCATAAAACAAACAAAGTGCTTTTCATGTCTTCATATAATATCCTCGAACTAGTTGATGCTTTACCTCGCTTCGAACAATTTCGCTTCGACAAACCCATTAACTGGAAAATTAAATCCGGGGAAAATTGGGCGTTGATTGGTCCTAACGGAGCAGGAAAAACAATTCTGACGGATATTATTTCGGGGAAATATACGTTAAAATCGGGACAAATCCAAGTTTATGACCCTGAAGGTGCTGAAACATCGATTTCAAAAGTAATAAAGACTGTCGCGTTTAAAGATATTTACAGCATTACCGATTTGCGCAACAGCTATTATCAGCAACGATGGAATCGAGGTGATGAGAGAAATCTTCCTCTTGTCAATGACCTTTTCGTCGATTCGGATCAGCTTTACTTGCAAAGTCTTGTCGCTTTATTTGGCATTCAAGGTTTGATGGAAAAGGAAATTAATCTTTTATCCAGCGGTGAATTACGCAAAATACTTATTATAAGAGCACTTCTATCACAGCCAAAGCTATTGATTTTGGACAATCCTTATATTGGTTTGGACAGCCGATCGAGAGATACTCTCAACGATTTATTTTCCCAACTTATTACAATCAACAGAGTTCAATTGGTACTTGTTGTTTCGAATCCTGCCGATATTCCCGATTGCATCGATAAAATTCTGCCCATAGCCGATAAGCATCTTTATGATGCCGCTTCGCGAAAAGAGTTTCTGAAGAACAAAGGCTTTATCAGCCAATTATTTCCCGAAACAAAAACTTCGACATTAAATGAAATAGTAAGCCTCTACCCTATTCTTGATAAGACTTTTGAATATGCTATTGCGATGAAAAACCTTTGTGTTAAATACGGCAGTAGAACTATTTTGAAAAATTTAAACTGGCAAGTCAAGCAAGGTGAAAAATGGGCACTTTTAGGAGCAAACGGCAGTGGAAAATCAACTCTCCTTAGCTTGGTTTGCGGTGACAATCCGCAAGCTTATGCCAACGACATCAGGCTTTTCGACAACAAACGCGGTTCGGGCGAAAGCATTTGGGATATCAAAAAACGTATCGGATATCTGTCTCCCGAAATGCACCTCTATTACATGACTGACGCTCGCTGCTTGGATGTTGTTGGATCAGGATTCTTCGATAGCATCGGGATTTATCGCAAATGCAATCAAGAGCAAGAAGTGCTTGCTGGAAAATGGATGCAAATATTTGGGGTAGATCATCTGAAAGAGCGGAGTTTTCTTTCCATTTCATCGGGCGAACAACGATTGGTTTTGCTGGCGCGGGCTTTTGTTAAAAATCCCGAATTGCTGATTTTAGACGAGCCGCTTCACGGACTTGATATATCTAATAAAAAGCGAGTGAAGCAAATAATAGAAGATTTTTGCGACGAAAATAAATCCCTTATTTATGTGACTCATTACAAAGATGAAATTCCGGCAGTGGTGGACAAACAACTTGAATTGAAGATAGAGAATTAAGTATTCCTTAATTAAAAAAGCATTCCAATTTACGCACAGAACTCGCTTCGCAGAAAACTATAACATGATCTTCGGGCATAATTTGAGTGTTTCCATCCACAATATTTCCCTTTCCATCGCGCACAATGCCTCCGATATTGACATTGGGAGGAAGACGCAGGTTCTTGACAAGGTCTTTCGTTATTTTGGATTTTTCTTTTGCCACAAATTCAATAACTTCAGCATCGACAGCGGTAAGTATCCGAACATCAAGCACCTCGGCATCAAGCGTAATCTGATGGATATAACCTGCCGAAATCATCTTTTTATTAATTACCATGCCAATATCCATACTTTCGGCAAGTAGAATATAATCCAGATTTTCGACCTCGGCAATTGTGCGCTCAATACCAAAACGCTTCGCAACAGAACAAGCCAAGATGTTCTCCTCCGAATTAGGCGTTACGGCAACAAAGGCATCCATTTCTTGAATCCCTTCTTCTTTCAGTACCTCAATATCGCGTCCATCACTATTTATGATCAAGGCATTATCCAACTTTTCGGATAGAGCGTAACAAATATCTCTATCTTTCTCCAAAATTTTCACACCTACATCACCGGGAAGCGTTTGAGCTATTTTCTGCGCAATACGCGAACCGCCCATTATCATAATGTTCTTTATATGATAATTTGTCTTTCCGGCTTGCGTGCGAACAAAGTCGAGATTGTCCTTGGTTGTGATAAAATACACGATGTCGTTTGCCTTTATTTCATCCTGCCCCATAGGGATAATCGTCTGGCTGTCGCGCTTAATGGCAACAACCCGATAGCGCGAATGATTGAAATAACCGGTCAGGAATTTTTTATCCAGGATTTCGGAATTGCTCCGAACTTTTACTCCGAGCAGGATAAGCGCGTCGTTGCAGAAACTCAGATATTGCCGCATCCAACTCATTCTTAAGGATTCAACAATTTCTTTTGCGGCAAGGACTTCGGGATAAATCAAGTAATCGACACCTAA
>DAIOHI010000121.1:0-1127 GCA_036744815.1 Paludibacteraceae bacterium | reverse complement strand
TTGTTTTTCGGAAGTAAGTATTCGTTATTATCAATGCGCGCAAGTGTCCATTTTGCGCCCAAGTTGGTGGCAATCATACAGGCGGTCATATTCACGCTTTCGTGCGGAGTGACGGCAATAAAAAGATCGACTTCGGAAGCTCCAATTTCTTTCAAATCATAAATGG
Organism: Paludibacteraceae bacterium; assembly: GCA_036744815.1. Taxonomy (GTDB): domain Bacteria; phylum Bacteroidota; class Bacteroidia; order Bacteroidales; family Paludibacteraceae; genus H1. Next base: position 961 of record DAIOHI010000121.1, on the reverse strand, counting down.
AAGTCGGTGCACCTTGATACGTAAGCATGTCGTAAGCATCCAATTCCCGCATTCGCTCGGGATTTTCATCCATAATCGAAATACTGACATTCTCCTTCAAAAGACGCTTTGCCAAATGCTTTCCAACGTCGCCGGCACCTACTATTATGATTTTCATACGTCTATTTTTTATTTTTGGACTTCGTCTGGAAAACAGCTTCCCGAATCAAATCCGGCTTATTGGTCGTAATGCCCGATACTTTATAACGCTTTGCCGCTTCTATGGCTATTTCGGGCATATCCACAGTCCATACCATTAAATCCAAACCGGCTTTCTTTGTTTTCTTCGTCAAGCTTTTAGTAAGCAAACTGAAATGAACATTCAAGCCTTCGAAACCCAAGTTCTTGCAAGTCGCGATAAGCTCGTCTTCTTTATCTTTCTCTCCCGACAGATAATAACAAGGATTGCCGGGCAGATGTTTTTTAGCATCGGCAAGTGCTTGTGGATTAAAGGCGATAAGGATAGCATCATTCACGCGTCCGCTGCGTTCGAGAATATCTTTCAGCATAGGAAAAACATTTCCGGCTTTACCTTCTTCAAATCCACATTTCAGCTCGATAACTATTTTTTTGCCTTCGGGAACTAAGCGGATCGCTTCTTCTACAAATGGTATTTTTTCTCCGTTTTTCAGCGTCAATGCGCGAAGTTCCGCCGCTGTTGATTCAGGCACAATCAAATCTCTGTCGGCAACTCGTTTGGTAGTACGATCGTGCATAATGACCAAGGAATCGTCCGTTGTACGCCAAATGTCCATTTCTATGGCATCCGCGTCCAAAACAAAAGCTTTCTTGAAAGCAGCTAAACTGTTTTCGGTTTCATAGGCAGAAGCTCCACGATGTGCGATGATCTGAACTTGAGCCATCGAGGTTAAGCATCCACAAATAATAAAAAGGGATATTGATTGAAGAAACTTCATAAGGT
>DAIOHI010000120.1:0-7245 GCA_036744815.1 Paludibacteraceae bacterium | reverse complement strand
CTTATAATACAGTAAGCGGGATTACAAATCCCGCTGGACGAGTAGCGGCTTTGCGAGAAACACTTTCTAACACCGAATTCATTTTATTCTATCCGCCATAAAAGGATAATCTCGGATTATTTCGCTTCGTCGCTTCTCAGTATTTTTCAGAAACGATTGATATTCTTCCGTTTCGGGATGTAAAGCTCTATGAGCCAAATCAGCCGAAAGCTGTTCTAAGCGTTTTTGCAAGGCTTGCGTTTCAGGCGAAAAATAAGTTTCGCCAAAACGCTTCCAAATATAATCCACTGCCGTTTCGGAAGGATGCAGCATATCCGAAGCATAAAAACGATAATCGCGCAACTCGTCCATCACAATTTCATAAGCCGGGAAATAATCTATATTTGAATATTTCCGCGTCAACTCGTCAATTGCCAAAAGCAAAGTCGCTTTACTGATGTTATTTTCATGCGCGCCGTCCTTCCAATGTCGTATAGGACTGACACTAAAAACAATTCGCAAATTCGGAAAGCTTGTTTGTAAAGTTTGAATCAAATCATTGTAATTATTCACGATTTCATCAAGGGTCAAACGTCGGCGACGAAATTCGGCAGCAGGCAATTTATGACAATTCGACACAACATTCCCCCCGTTTGCTTGCTCAAAAACCCAAGCCGTGCCGAAAGTAATAAGCAGGAAATCTGCTTTCGATAAATTCACGGAAGCCTGTCTTAATCTCGAATTAATTGCTTTTAAAGTAGTATCAGCATCAATATGCGAAAAAGAACTATCGTGCGAAAAGCTGTGCCAAAGCGAAGCATGACGGAAAATATCTTTTTCGGTAAATTCCTTATCATCCAGTAAAAGACGAAGGCTGTTTTGAATCGAAAGAGGATTATACAAAACGCCAAAAGGGTTTACATCAATATTAAAAAAAGCATTTTGAAGCTTTTTACCGATGTTTTCCGAAAAACAAGAACCTAAAGTTAATATTTGGCTTTTGTGATCTATATCAACGGACGAGGGCGGAATTTCTACGCTTGTTGTAAACATATTTTCTACTATTGAAATAAAAACAAAAGAATAAAGACAAAAATAGAACAAAAACAGTAATTTTCAGCAAAGGAAAAATCCAAACTGCCATTTTATACGTAGACAGACGGTAGTTTTGTCAGAGGATTCTCTTATAAATGCCATTATTTCAGACAAGTCAACAATCTTTTTAACATTTACGAGATTCAGCGGTTAAGGCGCGTTAAGGAGAAAAATAGATTTGTTAAATTTCGACAAATATCAGCTTATATTCTATCCTAGGTACATCTTTTGAGTAATTTCGTTGTTATAGATATAAACAAAAAAGTATTAGTTTTATTAAAATAAAAAGTTTACGAAAGTCTGATGCTAAGCATTCAGCAAAGAAAGTGAAAAGACATCAGGCTTTCGTATAACAACTAACAAACAAATTATTTAAGTATGAAGTTACAAAACGGAAAAAAAACCGCAGGATTGATTCTTTTGGTTGCGGTTGTAAGTGTCAGCACAACATTTGTTACGAATAATCTTTTGAATGGTAAAACTGCGATAGGTAAAAATAGCGGAAGCGAAGTAGTTGTTCCAACTGCTTATGCTAATTTTTCGACAGTTGCCAGCGCAATGGAAACCGATTTCACGCTTGCTGCCGAACTTTCGGTCAACGCGGTTGTGCACGTAAAAGTGAAAACGCCTATGCAAACAAGGCAGTTTGGTTACAGCGATCCTTTCTTCGAATATTTCTTCGGACGTCCGCGTCAGCAAGCGCCACAAGAAATGCCGATGCAAGAAGGTTCCGGTTCGGGAGTTATCATCACAAACGATGGTTACATTGTTACGAACAATCACGTAATCGACCGTTCTTCGGAAATTGAAGTCGTGCTTAACGACAAACGAACATTTAAAGCCACATTGGTGGGAGCCGATCCGAGCACCGATATTGCCCTGCTCAAAATCGACGCGGAAGATCTCTCTGTGATTCCTTTCGGCAATTCTGACGCTGTGAAAGTCGGCGAATGGGTATTGGCTGTTGGTAATCCATTTAATCTGACATCGACAGTAACAGCCGGTATCGTAAGTGCGAAAGCCAGAAACATTAATATATTGAGCGCCGAAATGAAAATCGAATCCTTCATTCAAACCGATGCGGCTGTAAATCCTGGAAATAGTGGTGGAGCTTTAGTCAATACACGAGGCGAACTTGTTGGTATCAATACCGCTATCGCATCCCAAACAGGTTCTTATGCAGGATATGCTTTCGCTGTTCCGTCGAATATCGTCAGCAAAGTAGTTACCGACATTCGCAAATACGGCGTTGTTCAACGTGCTATACTTGGTGTTGAAATCGGAGATATTACCAACGACTTTATGAAAGAAAAAAACCTGAAAACTTTGAACGGAGCTTATGTAAATAAAGTTATGGAGAAAAGCGCTGCTGAAAATGCCGGAATAAAAGAAGGTGATATCATTAACAATGTAAACGGAGTAGAAGTAAAATCGGTTGCCGAACTTCAAGAGCAAGTAGGACGTCATAGTCCGGGCGACAAAATCAGCGTTGGTCTTTTGCGAGAAAACAAAGCGGTAACTCTCAACGTACAATTAAAAAATCTTGATGGAAATACAGGAGTTGTATCTGCACCAAAAACCGCCGATGTATTGGGAGCAAGCTTTAAAGAAGTGGACAGTAAAGTAAAAGAAAAATTAGGAGTTAATTATGGATTGCAAGTTGAATCGATAAAAAAAGGAAAATTGCAGGATGCCGGAATAAAAACAGGATATATCATCTTGAAAATAAACAATCAATCGATTCGTACGCAAAGTGACATACAATCGACCATCGAACAAGTTTATGCCGGACGCGACCGAGATAAAGTTCTTTATATTGCCGGCGTTTATCCCGATGGACGGAAAGGATATTTTGCTATCAACTTAGCGGATTAATCCGGTATTATAATTGGTCAATTTGAATTTAATTAAGTGATGAAATCAGGAATAAATTTGATGATTTGAATTTATTCCTGATTTTTTATCAACAATTGAAAACATTTTCCTGTTTTTTACGTTCTTGATATTACTGAGACTAAGGATAAAGCCATATATTGCGGTATAGATAAAAGATTGTGTGTTATTCCTTTTCATTCCGCAATTAAAGCATAGAGAAAAAATCTATTTTATTTCATAGCAAATCGTATTTTAGCTATTTGTTTTTAGCAAAAAAATGAGTACCTTTGCAAGCTATTTTTCAAGAAGAGGATGAGACAGTTAAAAATAACAAAATCAATTACAAACCGTGAGAGCGCTTCGCTCGACAAATACCTCCAAGAGATTGGACGTGAAGATTTGATCACGGTAGAGGAAGAAGTAGAGTTGGCACAGCGCATCAGAAATGGTGATCGCCTGGCTTTGGAAAAACTAACACGAGCGAATTTACGCTTCGTTGTATCTGTTGCAAAGCAATACCAAAACCAAGGACTTAGCCTGCCCGACTTAATCAACGAAGGAAATTTAGGATTAATCAAAGCCGCCGAGAAGTTTGACGAAACGCGCGGTTTTAAGTTTATCTCTTACGCCGTTTGGTGGATTCGCCAATCCATTCTTCAAGCCTTGGCTGAACAATCGCGTATTGTGCGTTTACCGTTGAATCAAGTAGGTTCGCTCAATAAGATCAACAAAGCATTTTCCAAATTCGAACAGGAAAACGAACGTCGCCCTTCGCCCGAAGAGCTTTCTCAAGAATTAGACATTCCGGTAGAAAAGATTGCCGACACGATGAAAGTTTCCGGTCGTCATATTTCGGTGGATGCGCCTTTTGTGGAAGGAGAAGACAATAGTTTGCTCGACGTAATGGTGAACGACGATTCGCCCAATGCCGACCGCGTGCTGATAAACGAATCGCTTTCGAAAGAAATTGATCGCGCGCTATCGACACTTACCGAACGTGAGCATGATATTATCAAAAAATTCTTTGGAATCGGAGTGCCCGAAATGACATTGGAGGAAATTGGTGAAGAGTTCGGATTAACGAGGGAACGTGTACGACAAATCAAAGAAAAAGCAATACGCCGACTGCGTTCCAGTTCAAAAAGCAAATTGCTGAAAGGCTATTTAGGATAAAATGAAACGATACAATCCAAATAAAAAACAACGCAAAAAATAAAAAAGCGGAGAAAATACATTTTCTCCGCTTTTTTGTTAACGATTTTTCCTTTCTAATTCTTAGATATAATGACAATAGAACAAACCGCAAAACGAGCGTCCATTTTCAGTATTATCAGTAATGCTACTTTAGCTGCAATAAAATGGATAGCAGGATATTTTGGCAATTCTTATGCGCTTATAGCCGATGCGATCGAATCAACCACCGATATATTTTCGTCCATCATCGTTTTGTTTGGTATAAAAATAGCATCGAAACCTGCTGATCAAAATCATCCTTACGGACACGGACGAATAGAACCACTCGTAACTTTTATTGTAGTTGGCTTTCTAATAATTTCCGCAACAATCATTGCCATTGAAAGCGTCAGCAATATTCGCACGCCGCATGATCCCCCAAAAGCTTTCACCCTTATCGTATTAGTCGTTATTATCTTATGGAAAGAACTTTCCTATCAATTCGTCCTGCGGAAAGCTAAAAAGACAAAAAGCACTTCGCTCAAAGCCGACGCATGGCATCACCGAAGCGACGCAATCACATCTATTGCCGCCTTTATCGGTATTTCCATAGCCTTGCTTTTTGGCGAAGGTTTCGAAACTGCCGACGATTGGGCTGCTCTTTTCGCTGCTTTTGTTATACTTTACAACAGCTATCGGATATTTAAGCCGGCACTAAGCGAAATTATGGACGAGAATATTTACGAAGATACCATTGTTCAAATAAATGATATCGCAAAAAATATTGAAGGAATAATTGACACAGAAAAATGCATGGTTCGTAAAACAGGAATGACTTATTATGTCGATATTCATATATCTGTAAATAGCAGTATTTCAGTAAGAGAAGGACACGATATTGCTCATCATTTCAAAAATGAAATACGGCATAAAATGCCCGAAATAGCAGATGTTCTTATTCACGTTGAACCCGAAAAAGGATGTGAACAATGCGTGTAAAGTAAATTTATTCGCAACAAAATAAAAAAAGTATTTTCAGCATTTAAAAAAAAAGTGCAACTTTGTACTGGTTAATTTTTGACTTAGGTTAGGTGTTAAAATGGCGTTGGTAAACGAGAATTATCTTAGAAATTCCGGATTACACTGCTTCGAAGAAGCGGAAAAGCGGGTTAACGCTTATAAAATTCTGCATCCTTCCGTAAAACTTTTTCGCCTCAACAGTTCCAATTATTCGTTACAGCTTATCCCAGAGCTAAGCAATGCCCTGCACAAAGCGATTGACGAAGCCATCAATCCCGAAATATACGAAAAAAAGACGCCTGCCAAAGGTTGCGATTTTCTGATCGATAAAATCCTCAAGGAATACCGCTCTATGGGCGTTTCTTTAGATAAGGACAGCGTGTTTGTTAATGATGGTTCCAACTCTGATGTCGAAAACATCGGATATGTTTTGGGGCGCGATAATATCATCGCTATTACTGATCCGATACATCCTTCGCACGAAAATGCCGCCATATTAAGTGGCAGAACCAGTACAATAGGCGATAATTCGGATTGGAGCAATGTGGTTTATATCGAATGCAACGAAGACAGCGATTTTCTGCCTCAGTTACCCAAAGAGGAAAAGGCGGATATCATATTTTTGTCGAATCCCAACAATGTAACAGGAAGCGCACTTAATAAATCTGAATTAAAGAAATGGGTAGATCATGCCCTGAAAAATAAAAGCATCATTGTTTACGATGCCTCCTATCGCAGTTATATTAAGGACGATAGCATTCCCAAAAGCATTTACGAAATAAAAGGTGCTAAAAAAGTAGCTATCGAAGTATATAATTTCTCGTCGCTTTTCGGCTCTTCAGCCTTCCAATGCGGCTATTCGATATTTCCTTTGGAACTGCTAGCTTACACAAGACTAGGCGACGAAATCTCCTTGAATAATTTATGGAATACGCGGATAGCCAGCTTTACCAATGGAGCATCTTACGTGATGCAACGCGCTGCTGAAGCTGTTTTCAGCCGTAAAGGAAAAAGCGAAGTAGCCGAGCAAGTTAATTATTATTTGATAAACGCATCGTTGATGAGAGAGGAATTGTTATCAATGGGATGGAGCGTTTACGGAGGAGTTAATTCTCCTTATATCTGGTTCAAAATACCGGAAGATACAAATTCGTGGAAATATTTCAATAAACTTTTATACGAAGCTCATGTAATATCCATTCCGGGCATTGCCTTTGGAAGTAACAGTGATAGTTACATGCGCATCAGCGCCTTCGGAAACCGAACGGATATTATTAATGCGCTAAAAAAGATAAAATCATCACAAAAAGTCAGCTTTATACATTAGAATAAAACAACAATTATTATTGAAAATATATGTGTGGAATAGTTGGTTACATAGGCAATAAACAAGCCTTTCCTATTTTAATAAAAGGACTTCATCGTTTAGAATATCGTGGTTACGATAGCGCAGGAATTGCACTCTTAAATGAAAACGGATTAAACGTTTATAAAGCAAAAGGAAAAGTATCCGATTTGGAACATTTCGTCGAGTCGAAAGACATCGAAGGTACTATCGGCATTGCTCATACACGCTGGGCAACGCATGGCGAACCCAACCAAAAAAATGCGCATCCACACTATTCGCAATCCGAAGAACTGGCTTTGATACACAACGGTATCATTGAAAACTATGCTGTTTTAAAAGAATCGCTGATAAACGAAGGCTATACTTTTCAAAGCGAAACCGACACAGAAGTATTGGTACAGCTTATCGAATATATGAAGAAAAGCAATGCTTCCGATTTACAAACAGCTGTTCAGCAAGCTCTCAATCAAGTAATCGGAGCTTATGCCATCGCGGTTATCGAAAGAGGCAATCCAAATACAATCGTCGCCGCACGCAAAGGCAGTCCGCTTGTTGTAGGAATAGGTGAAGACGAATACTTTTTGGCTTCGGACGCTACTCCAATTGTAGAATACACCAATCAGGTTGTTTATATCGGCGAAGAAGAAATCGTTACCGTTACCCGTGGAAAAGAGCTGAAAATCAAAACTATTGGGAATATTGAGAAAACCCATGAGGTAAAAAAGCTGGAACTTACGCTAAGTCAGCTGGAGAAA
>DAIOHI010000119.1:0-7351 GCA_036744815.1 Paludibacteraceae bacterium | reverse complement strand
AAATAGGAGCTGTAAATGTAATTAAATTCATCCGCGATAATAACGATTTGCGACTGATCGGATACAATTCCGATGCGATAGGATTCGAGCGATCGCTCCTTCCCCATCTTAAAGCTCATCACAACAAAGCTTTGATTCTTGGCACAGGAGGTGCTTCAAAAGCTGTATTTTATATTTTAAAGAAATTAGGAATTGAAGCTACTTTTGTTTCCAGAAAAAAACAGGATGCTAAACTCAGCTACGATATGTTAGATGAGAAAGTGATGAAAGACTGCAAACTTATTATTAATTCATCGCCTGTAGGCACATTTCCACATGTGGATGAATGTCCGCAAATTCCTTATTCGCTTCTTAGCGATCAGCATTTTTTATATGATTTGGTTTACAATCCGGAAGAAACTCTTTTTCTGAAAAAAGGAAGAGAAAATGGCGCGCAAGGCATAAATGGAATGGAAATGCTTATCGGACAAGCCAAAGCCGCTTGGGAAATTTGGAATAAATAAAGATCAATCTACAATCGAATCATTCGCAAGAATATCTTCTTTATCCCGATGAAGTTGGGCAATCAGCTCATCAAGCGAAGCGAATTTTTCCTCATCACGTGTTTTCCGAAGAAACTCAACCCTAAGCGATTGCCCGTAAATATTCTGATCGAAATCGAATAAATGCACTTCGAGGCTTAAACTGTGTTCGGTCTCAATCGTTGGACGATAACCGATACTCATCATTCCCAGATATTTATTTGTGCCTACAATAGCTTGTACGGCATAAACACCCACTGCCGGAATTAGTTTATCCTCATCTTCTACTTGCAAATTAGCCGTAGGAAAGCCCAGCTTTCGTCCAAGTTTCAGTCCGTCAACCACCTTTCCGCTAAAAGAATAGAGCCGACCAAGCAATTGATTGGCTTGAGAAACATTGCCTTGCTTTATTAACTGACGTATTCGAGAAGAATTGATCTGCAAATCATCCGACATTTGAAATTGCGAAGCTTGTATTACATCCATGTTAACTTCCTTTCCATAGACCGCATATTCCTTAAAACCATCTGCGCGATTATGCCCAAAACGATGATCGTAGCCCACCAACAAAGTCGCGACCGACAATTGACGAGAAAGAATATCCTGCAAAAACTCCCGAGCCGACAAGCGAGCGATCTCTTTGGTAAAATCGAGAACAACACAATAATCAATGCCTGTAGCCTCAAGTAAAGCTAATTTTTCGGATAAAGTACTTAGAATTTCAAATTTAAAATCGGGCTGCAGCACTTTCTGTGGATGAGTAGCGAAAGTGACAAGCATGCTTTTTTGATTTTTCCGAGAAGCTTCTTTTTTTAATTCATCAATCAAAAAACGATGTCCGCGATGAAGTCCGTCGAAGAATCCAACAGTAGCCGTACACAAAGGTAAATTGATGGGTATATTGTTCTGAAATAGCGTTTTCATAGCTTCTATTTTATATCAAACAGCGGATGCAGATTTTCGTGAGGCTTTACTAAATAAGTACGAAAATGAAGCTTGTCGGCAGCCTCAATGTTTAGTTTTCCATCGTCCAAAAACAAACATTCTTCCGCTCTCAATCCGCTATCCTGCAACAAGGCTTCGAATATATCCTTATCAGGTTTCACCTTCTGCATTTCGTAAGAAAGATAACGTTTATCAAAACAATCTTCCATTTGTCGCCCTTTTTCCGAAAAATATTCTTCTTCACAAAAACGTATATGAATGCTGTTTGTATTACTCAACATCAGTACACGGAATTTTTTTCGCAATTTTATCAATAAATCTATTTTTTCGTTGGGAATTCCAGTCAAAAATGAACACCAAGCCTTGTCGATTTCATCATCCTTTAAATCTTTTTTCGCCATCTTGCGTAATTCCGCTCTGAATTCATCCTCCGAAATCAATCCTTTTTCAAAATCAAGGAACATGCCTTGTTGCCCAAAATTTCCAAGAAATTTATCCGTATTTTCAACACCTAAAGCATTGAAATTCCGAATACAGCATTCTTTGTCTAAATTGACAAGAACTCCACCAAAATCAAAAATCAAAGTAGATATATTATCCAGTTTTAGCATATTGTTAAGAAAAAATGAATCAGAATTTTTGCAAAACCACAAAAATGATTACTTTTGCATCCGCAACGCAAAGATAGAAAAAATCTTGCAAAGCAGGGCCCATAGCTCAGTTGGTTAGTAGCACCTGACTCATAATCAGGGGGTCACTGGTTCAAGCCCAGTTGGGCCCACTTAATTATCAAACACTTACATAAAACTATGTAAGTGTTTTTTGTTTATAGATATTTTATCTCGCACATTATATTGATTTCTTCAGTATCTTTGCGCTTTATAAAAATAGAATGACAGGGCTTGTTATACGAAATACGGGAAGCTGGTACACAGTGAAAACTGACGACGGCGAAATAATCGATTGCAAAATAAAAGGAAATTTTCGCATGAGAGAAATTCGTACGACTAATCCTATTGCCGTGGGCGACCGTGTTAAGTTTGAGCGTAGCAGTGATGATTCTGCTATGATTTCGGAAGTTTGCGATCGTAGAAATTATATCATCCGTCGATCGTCAAATTTATCGAAACAAGGACACATTCTGGCAGCTAACTTAGATTTGGTAGCTTTAGTAGTTACTATCAATTATCCCGAAACTTCGACCGTTTTCATCGACCGATTTTTGGCTGTGGCGGAAGCATATCGAGTGCCTGCCTGCTTAGTTTTCAATAAAGCGGATCGCTATTCCTCCGATGAAATGAAGTATTTGAATGGATTGACTTATCTGTATCAAGAAGTTTTGGAATATCCTGTTTTCAGTCTCTCTGCCATCAAACCTGATACTTTGGATGAACTCCGTAAATTTTTGACAGACAAGACTACGCTCTTTTCTGGAAATTCGGGTGTGGGAAAATCAACTTTAGTAAATGCGCTGATACCTTCCATAGAAGTGAAAACCGCCAAAATATCCGACTATCACAACAAAGGTATGCACACAACCACTTTTTCCGAAATGTTTGCTTTGCCCGAAGGCGGTTATATTATTGATACTCCGGGAATCAAAGGTTTCGGAACCATTGATATGAACGAAGAGGAAATCGGTCATTATTTTAAAGAGATATTTATTTTTTCAAAAAAATGCCGTTTTGCCAATTGCACCCATACACACGAACCCGGATGCGCTGTTTTGGAAGCTTTAGAGAAACAACATATCAGCCAGTCGCGCTATAATAGTTATTTGAGCGTATTGGAAGATTGTAACAGCGGAAAATACAGATAAGTTAGTTAGGAAATAGTAGAAGTCTAAAGTCTAAAACCAAACATTTACTTCAGTTTCCAATGTTCCGAGAGTCCATTTCGGACCTTCTTTTATCAAACGGATTACTTCACGATCGGCTTCAGGACAAAGCGCTTTTTTTACGCGAAGGTTGATGGGCGTCCCGCTGCTATCGACTTGAAAAGCAATCGTAACTTTTCCTTTTTTGTTTTCGCACTCGGCTGACGATAGTTTTGTCCGGTTTTCTTTTAGATATTTGCTATAAGCCAAAGAACCAATTATAGGCTGAGGTTTTGTTTCTAAAGTATTGCTGTCCACTTTCGACACAGATCCCGTTAGGGTTTGCTTTTTTTGCGATCCGTATCCCACCACCACTACTTCGTCAAGAAGCGCAGCACTTTCTCTCATAGCAATGGCTTGATATTCGCTTGGATTCTCGATTTCGACAGCATCCATACCTATAAAGCTGGCGGAAAGTTTCGGGTTTTTTACTCCACTGACATCAATAGAATACTTCCCATCCATATCGGTAATAACGCCTTTATTTGTATTTCTCAATGATACAGACGCACCATAAATAGGTTCTCCGCTCTGGTCGGTAACTTTTCCTTTCACTATTCGAACATTCACAGACGAGTCTTCTTTAAAATTTTTGACTTCCGAAGTGGAAACTCCAGACAACCTCCCTGCTAATTGTTTGGAAGCTACTGTTTCTTCCTGATGTTGTAAAAAAGCTGTCTCTGCTTCTTTTTCTATCTGGGCTAATTTGCTATCGGGAACGCTAAGAACGTCTTTCACTTCTATTTTTTTTTGCTGTTCTTCCGCTATCAAAATTTTGTCTTCCACTTCAACACTTTCTACTGTAGAAATTACAGGTTTTCTCTCTGCTTTTGCAATCGGTTGTTTTATTTTGGGCGGAAAATAAAGAGATAATTTTGTTGATTCTGTCGGTAATGCTTCTTTCCTTTGATCTTGTTCAAAAGCAAGTATCATTTCATCCTGAGGATACTCAAAAAGATAAATGCCTCCTCCAATCATCAGCACAAGTGCAACTGCAGCTACGGAAACCCAAGTGCGCCGACTCCGATCTCGTTGTTTCAAATGTAGAGTGGAACGTTGATGGATTTTCCCTTTTAGTTTTCCGATCGCTTCCGGATGCTCGCCTTTCACAGAGTCGAAACCTTCGATTGCATCCGACAAAAAAGGATCGCGTAAGGCATCAAGCTCCATATCGCGAGCCTGCTTCCCTTTTTTATTTCCTTTTATGTAATCGAATATAGACATCTATTTATTAATGATTAGTGTTTATTGTTTTCTCTGTTTCGTGTTTTTCACATTGATTTCTCAATACAATTTTTCAGATTCCGTTTCCCATTTTGAATATAACTTTTTACACTTTTCAAGCTATAACCCGTATTATCGACAATGTCAACATAAGAATGTTCTTGATAAAAAAACAATTCGATGGATATTCGTTGCGGATCTGGCAATTTTTCGAGGCATCTATTCAAAGCATCCTCTCGCTCTTCATTTCTGTCCTCAGTTAATAGACTCAAAATTATGTCGGATTCCATAAAACTCTCTTGAAATTCGAGTTTTATTTCACGTTTTTTTTCAATCAACAGCGATAAACAATGATTTTTAACCACCGAATACAACCACGTTCGAAAAACATCAATCCGATAAAGAGAGATACGTTCCAACAAAAACTCAAAAATATCCATTACAGCATCCTGAGCTTTTTCCTCGTTTTTCAAATACTTTAAACACACGCCATAAACCAAAGTAATATAACGGCTGTATAATTGCCCGAAATATTCCGTTTGCTCTGTTTCTCGAAACAAGTGAAGCAGTTCTTCGTCCGTCTCTTTTATTGGATCAGATATGTTTTTCTTAAAAATATTCACTGAGTAAATGCTCTTTTTTTCTGCACTTTAGATATTCATCCATACAAAAGTGCGATTTTTTTTCGACTTATCTATGGAATTCGCTATGAAAACTTATCTATATAGGTAAAAGATCAAAAATTCATTCATTACAAACCATTAAAGACATTAAAATTATGAAAACAAAAAAGATTATGACCAGTTTGATAGCTGCTTTATTTTGCTTGGCAGCTTATTCACAACAAATAAATATAAGCGGAATAGTTAGTGACGCAGAAACAAAAGAAGTGTTGATCGGAGTTTCCGTAACGGTAAAAAACACGACGAAAGCTGTTGTTACTAACACAAAAGGAGCTTACAGTATTTCTGCTCAAAAGGGAGATGTTTTAGTGTTTTCGTATATTGGATACGAAAAACAAAAAATAAAAGTAAGAAACGCAAGTATAATCAATGCGCAACTTCAGCCAAGTCGAGCACAATTGGAAGAATTAGTGGTGCTAGGATATGGACATCAAAAGAAAGAAATGATAGTTGGTTCAATAAGTACGACAAATGCTAATTATGCTGGAAAAAATCATTATTCTGCACCCCGCATCAGTTACGATGCGATGGAAGCAGAGGAATATAATTCATTTAAAGAAAACAAATTCATTTTGGCAAGCGACGAAGCGCTATCCACCTTCTCCATTGACGTGGACGCGGCATCCTATTCGATTTTCCGTCGCAACATCAATCAAGGACAACTTCCACAAAAAGACGCGGTTCGGGTTGAAGAGTTTATCAATTATTTTAGTTATGATTATGAGCAGCCCAAAGGGAAAGATCCGGTAAAAATCTCGACAGAAATAGGAGAATGTCCATGGAATAAGCAACATCGTTTAGTGAGAATTGGCGTTAAAGCGAAGGAAATTGCCGATGATAAACTACCTGCCAGCAACTTCGTATTCCTTATTGACGTGTCAGGTTCTATGTGGGGAGCAACTCGTTTGGAATTAGTAAAATCATCAATGAAATTATTGATAAATAATCTTCGCGAAAAGGATAAAGTAGCCATCGTTGTGTATTCGGGTAGCGCAGGCGAAGTCTTACCTTCGACTTCAGGCGCCGATAAGCAAAAAATACGCGAAGCATTAGATAAACTAACTGCGGGAGGATCGACCGCCGGAGGAGCCGGAATTAAATTGGCATACGAGATCGCAAAAAAGAATCTTATCGAAGATGGAAACAACCGGATTATTCTTTGTACCGACGGCGACTTTAATGTTGGAGTTAGTTCCAACGAAGGATTGGAAGATATGATTGCCCGAGAACGAAAAAGTGGAGTGTTTTTATCAGTGTTAGGCTACGGAATGGGAAATTACAAGGACAGCAAGATGCAAACGCTTGCCGAAAAAGGAAATGGAAATGCCGCTTACATTGATAATATGCAAGAAGCTAATAAAGTATTGGTAAACGAATTCGGAGGAACGATGCATACGGTAGCAAAAGACGTGAAACTGCAAATTGAATTCAATCCTGCGAAAGTACAAGCTTATCGTCTGGTGGGCTACGAAAGCCGTTTGCTTAACAAAGAAGATTTCAACGACGACACAAAAGATGCAGGCGAAATGGGCGCAGGACATACAGTGACAGCATTGTACGAAGTTGTTCCGATTGGAGTGAAAAGCAATTTTGCTAATGTAGATGATCTGAAATATCAGAAAACAAAGCAATCGAAAGAAACAAGCTATACAGATTCGCCGGAACTTCTAACCGTAAAATTGCGTTATAAGCTTCCGAACGAAGATAAAAGTACAAAACTCGACTTACCAGTAATAGATAACGGAGGCAATAAGATTTCCGACGATTTCAAATTTGCAAGTGCTGTGGCTATGTTTGCTCAAATTTTACGAGATTCGTCCTTTAAGGGTGAAGCAAGTTACGAAGATGTTATAGCACTAGCTAAAACAGGTTACGGAAGCGACAAACAAGGTTATAGACGCGAATTTGTTCGTTTGGCAGAAACTACTAAAGGACTGAAATAAACAACAGTATAAATTATTGATTCAAACAAATCAGCATAAAGCGATAATTCTGCTTTATGCTGATTTTGTTTTATTTCAAAGCCCGTATTTTTTGTGTATTTTTGCTATCGCATTACAACAGAAGCATTAACAAAAACAGCAGGAAACAAAACTTAGCTG